>CAZALJ010000007.1:1935-17715 GCA_964485715.1 uncultured archaeon | reverse complement strand
AGTGAAAGAAAAAGAATTTGACTTAGTTATTACCATGAGGCGATTGGGAGATGTTGATGCTTTTGCTTTTGGACGAGATTTAAAAAAGATCCAAGACATCCCAGTCATTCTTCTATTGAACAATGCTAGCATCATCCCATATTTACCAGATCCAACAAATAGACAAGGAATAGACAGGATTTTTTTGTGGAATGGAGATTCCACAGTGTTCGTTGCAATAATAAAACACCTCGAAGATAGTCTCAATGTAGCACATGATACCGAGGTAGGCCTCGTCCGTGTAATCATCGTCGTTGAGGATTCTATTCGTTATTATTCACTTTTCTTGCCATTAATTTACAGTGAACTTATGCAACAAACGCATCGATTGATTTCAGCTGGAATAAATGATTTCTACAATCTATTACAAATGAGGGCGAGGCCAAAGATCCTCTTAGCATGTACCTATGAAGAAGCTATGAATTATTATCAAACGTACAAGAAGTATGTCATTGGTGTAATCTCTGACGTTAGATTTTCCAAAGAAGGGAAGATAGACAAAGGAGCAGGTTTGTCTTTTATCAGGGAGGTGAAAAGAAACGATTTAACACTTCCTACCGCGTTACAATCAAGTGACTTGAAGAATAAACTGCGAGCCAAGGAATTGGGGGCATATTTCATCCATAAAAGATCACGACGTCTCCTTCAAAGTTTAAGGGAATTCATGTTAAGATTTCTAGGCTTTGGTGATTTTGTTTTTCGATTAGCTGATGGTACAGTTGTTGGCCGAGCTAGAAACATTATGGAGTTGTATCAAGCAATTTCTGTTGTGCCTAATGAATCGTTAGTATATCATGGATCATATGATCATTTTTCTGGATGGTTAATGAATCGTGCAGAGTTTGCTATCGCTCAGAAGATTAAACCTGTAAAAGTAACCGATATGACTGAGGAAAGTCTACGACAATTCCTTCTCGAATCAATTAACGCCATCCTTGTTGAAAAGTCAGGTGGTGTTGTACATGATTGGGATAAGGACAGTCACCATCCAGCAATACGATTTACCCGATTACGACCAGGTTCATTAGGGGGAAAGGGTCGAGGGATTGCATTTTTACAATTCCTCCTTAACACATTTCTACTTGCAGATGAGCTTTCCCAAGATGTTGATATTCGTATACCTAAGACGTTTGTGATAGGAACAAGTGAATTTGATCTATTTATGCAAGAGAATGATGAACTTTATGACATAGCTCTTTCTGATGCTCCTGATGAAGATATTAAGAAGAGTTTTTTGAAAGCAAGGATCTCAAAGAGTCTCGAGGACGATTTAAGATATATATTAAGGGATCTCCCTGGCCCACTATCAGTACGATCTTCAAGTTTGTTAGAAGACTCTCAATATCAGCCATTTGCAGGAATCTTTGAAACCTATTTTTTACCCAATAATCAAGATATGGATACTAGAGTGAGACTTCTTTGTAATGCAATTAAGTTTGTTTACGCTTCATCTTACTTAAAAAAAGCAAAAAGTTATGCTGAATCTACTGATCAATCTGTCGAAGAATCTAGGATGGCAGTTGTCATTCAGCAAGTGGTTGGGAGAAAACACCCTGGAGAGTTATCTTATCCCTCTTTCTCAGGAGTAGCCTCCTCTTATAATTATTACCCAATATCTTATATGCAACCTACTGATAGGATAGCATTTCTTGCATTAGGTCTGGGAAAAACAATTGTAGATGGGGGTATCGCTCTTCGATTTTGCCCTAAATATCCTGAAATCAGTTTCTTTTCTACTCATGACCAACTATTAAAAAACAGTCAAAAGGATTTCTTTGCAATAGATCTAGCATCAACAGCAACTGATATCACTGAAGGTGAGAATTCTTTTCTGGCAAAAACAAGTATTTTCGATGCTAACAAAGAAATATTATTTGAGATTGCAGATACATATGACTACAATGATCAAGCACTCAGAAATGGGTATATGGGTGAGGGTACTCCTATTATAACCTTCAGTAACCAGTTGAAATATGGAACCTTCCCTTTTGCTAGGACGATATCCAGGATTCTGGAACTTGGAGAGAAAGCAATGGGTTGTAGTGTGGAAATTGAGTTTGCAGGGAATTTTCAACCCATACCAAAGAAGAGAACTACCTTTTATCTTTTACAAATTCGGCCATTCATCGAACAAGATGAGCTATTGACTGAGGAACTCGTTTCAGTTCCCAAAAGCGATATATTGGCATATTCCTCTCAGATCTCTGGAAACCGAATCATTAAAGACATTCATGATGTTGTCTACATGAAACCCGAGTCTTTTGATAAAATGAAAACTCGGGAAATGGTTAAAGAAATCGATAAAATAAATCAAAGTCTACGAAACCAAGAGATCCCTTACATTCTTTTAGGGTTTGGTCGCTGGGGGACTTTTGACCCTTTTTTGGGGGTTCCTGTAAAATGGAACAATATCTCGGGCGCCCAAGTATTGATTGAAACTGGTTTGGAAAATTTTCGTGTAGAGCACTCACAAGGAAGCCATTTTTTTCAAAATATCACCACAGCCAATATTGGCTACTTTTTTATTAAGTACGGTTCTAAGGAAGACTTCATTGATTGGGATTGGCTAAACACTCAGAAAAAAATAGTAGCAGAAACAGAATACATTCGCCATATTCGGACAGAAAGTCCTTTCTTGGTTATGATTGATGGACAGAGGAGAGAAGGTATCATAGCTAAGCCTGGATGGAAGTATGAAAGATAGCAGCGATTTGTTTGCTAATAATTTAATGGAAATCATTGTTATTTTACCTCTTCACAACTCCCAGATCATTTCCTCTTGAAAAAAATCGAAACATTTAAATTAACTATTTTTCTGCCTCTGTTTGAGGTAGATGCCTTGGAATTTTGATAGCTTTTGCTAATACTGGTTCTTTTCTGAGTATTTACGAGGCATCACTAATTTTGACACTTCAAATTCTCTTGCAACTATTTTTACGTACACCTCGAAATCTGTTAAAATCAAGTAGAGGTGTGATATTTCGGATAAAGGAGTATTAAACGTTGGATAACAATTCTATTTCCATTTCACCTGAGATGATTGATGTTTTACGACATTTGAATGCTAGCGGGACTATCACAATCGATGGTTTGGCTGAAATTATCGGTATTCCGCATGGAAAAGTTGAGTTAATTACCTCTCGATTGTGTAAAGAAAATCTAGCAAAAAGAGAAGTAAAAATAATTACTCGTTCTATACTAACTAAAGAAGGGAAAAAGATAATCAAAAATGGGTTGCCAGAAAATCAGATATTGGAAGCGATAAAGAATAAACTAGATGGCATTCCAATAGCCCAGGTCTCCTCTACATTAGGTTTAACTAAACAAGCAGTAAATGCAGGGATTGGAAAACTAAGGAAAGCCAATCTCATCAATGTTAACAAAGGAATTCTTATACCTGTAGAAAAAACAACAAGATTGAATCAAGAACTAGAAGATACCTTGAAAACCTTATCCGAAAATCCATTTTCTTCTGTATCAAAAAAGGTACTAACAGAACTTTCGAATAGAGGGTTCATCGAAATAAAAGAACGGCAGCAAACATCAGTTGTAATAACTGAATTTGGCACCAGTGCATTACCTAATATCAAAATTGTAGAAACTGTGTCACGTTTGACTCCAGATCAAATACGATCTGGTGGATGGCGGTCGTTACAGTTAAAAAGATATAATATTGTTAGTCACCCTAAAACAATCCCTATAGGACGGAAGCACCCGTACCTCATGTTTCTGGATGAGGTAAAACAAAAACTTGTAGGTCTTGGGTTCGCAGAGATGCGGGGACCACTTGTTGAGAGTGAGTTCTGGAACTTTGATGCTTTATTCCAGGCCCAAGATCACTCAGCACGCGAATGGTCTGATGTTTATACTATAAAACACCCAACTCATGGAACCCTTCCAAAAGATCAGGAGCTAGTAAAAAATGTTCAGCGAGTTCATGAAACAGGTGAGCCTGTAGGTTCACGAGGTTGGCGTTATAGATGGGATCCACGAAAAGCAGCTCAGCTGTTATTGAGACCACAGGGAACAGCAGTAAGTGCTAGGACATTATACAACCTTAGAATTCCAGCAAAATATTTTTGTATTGCACGATGTTATAGACCCGATTCTGTTGATGCTGTCCACCTTTCCGAGTTCAATCAGCTTGAAGGAATTTCCTGTGATCCAACAATCACTTTTCGAACACTTCTAGGCCTCCTCAAAACATTCGCTATAGAAATTGCGGGTGCAACAAAAGTTCGATTCAAACCTGATTATTATCCTTTTACGAGCCCCTCTGCAGAGCTTAGTGCTCTTCATCCCAAACTTGGTTATATTGAATTTGGTGGTTCTGGTATCTTCCGCCCTGAGGTTACAGCACCTTTCGGGATTACTGACCCAGTGATAGCCTGGGGACTTGGAGTTGATCGTCTTTACATGGTTAAACGAGGAATTAACGATATTCGTGAGCTTTTCACACAGAACTTGAATTGGCTTCGTGCAGTACCTTTAACTTAGAGGTGAAAAAGGTGGTTGCTTTCAAAATTTCTTATTATGATGTCATTGAATTACTTAATTTACCAGATGATACTTCAATAGAAGAACTAGATCACCTCTTTAGCTATGCTAAATCTGAAATTGAAGAACATAATCTGGCTGATGAGGGTTATATCAAAGTTGAGTGTAAAACCTCTAATCGTCCTGATATTTGGGGCGTTGAAGGGCTTGCTAGAGAGGTCAGTGGTGCTACAGGTTTGTATAAGGGGTTACCTGATCTCTCTGCCAATCCCAGTGGCTATATAATAGAAGTAGACCCCTTAATTAAACCTATTCGTCCCTACATTGCTTGTTCTCTTGTTCGTGGTGTAAAATTCTCTGATTTCCTCATAAAACAATTAATACAATTACAAGAGAAAGTTGATTTCTCGTATGGCCGTCGCCGCCGTCGTTCTTCTATTGGGATTTATAATGCCAATATGCTGGAAAGTCCCATTTTCTATGGTCTTACCTCACGCTCAACTTCTTTCTACCCTCTTGGATACAATGATAAAATGACATTGGACGAGATCCTAAAGAAACATGAAAAGGGCATAGACTACGGTCACATCTTACCCTCTAAAGGTGATCTCCCTATTCTTCGAGATGTTAATGGTGTTGTTCTTTCTATGCCCCCTATCATTAATAGTAATGATGTTGGACGTGTAAATGAAGAAACAACTGATGTTTTGGTAGAAGTCACAGGAACCAACCTTGAAGTCGTTAAAGTTGTTAATACCCTAATTACTCAAGCACTAAGAGACCGTGGAGGTAAAGTTTTTAGTGTAGAAATTCGCTATCCAGAAAATCATGGTGATGCTCCTACTACGCTTGTTACCCCTGAAACAGAACCATATGAAATAGAGGTTAACCCTGAAGACATAAAAAATTACTTGGATCTGGATCTAACTGAGAAAGTTATAATTAATCTACTCCAAAAAAGAAGACTTGACGTTGTTAAGAAAAAAGGGTCTATTGTTGTAAAATATCCTCCTTATCGTGTTGATTTGCTTCATTGGGTCGATGTGGCTGAAGAAACAGCAATTGCATATGGGTACATGAATATCAAACCAATTGGTACTCAAATCCCAACTGTAGGCCGATTATCCCCACGAACTATTAGTGAGAATTATGTACGTGAAATCCTAAGTGGTTGTTCGTTACAAGAAGTTCTTAGTTTCAGCCTCACTGATCCTGAAAAATTAACTAAATTAATGGGATATAGTGAGGAGGTGCTTTCATCTTGCGTTCAAGTCGCAAATCCAGTGAGTTTAACTTATTCCGTCATGAGGAATCGTCTTTTACCTGGGTTACTCGATTTTCTATCTCGAAATACTCACAATGAGTATCCACAATATCTCTTTGAAGTAGGAGAAGTTGTTTTAATACAGAGAAACTCCGTTAAGACGGTTGCTAAGGCTGCGGTCACCCTAGCAGGTGCAGATGTTTCTTTTGAACATTGTCACAGCATTCTTGAAACCTTAACCCAGGGTTTAGGAACTACTTACAAACTAGAAGCTATTGAATCAACCGAATTCATCCAAGGAAGAACAGCTCAAATCATAATTGATGGTAAAGAAGTGGGTATAATTGGTGAGATTTCTCCTGAATTGCTAGAAAATTGGGAAGTATTTATACCTGCAGCAGCATTTGAAATTGACCTTTCATTAATTTCATCATTAGATTTACCACCTATAGAAACATTCGAGATATTAGAATAGATATACGACTTTAAATTCTATTTTTTCTATCCAAAAATCCAATTAATGGATCATTCGCTTCTCCTTACACAGAATACCCCCAAATTCCGACAAGAGCGCGAATAAATAGTACTTTTTACAGAGATAACTCAAAAGATAACTTTGTGATAAACAATGGATGTTCTCAACTTAGATAGTAAATTCAAAATTTGGCGAAATATAAAGTTCTACTTCCCTTATCGTGAATTGACCAACAAACCCAAGTGGCGTGTAGCCATTCTCACATGTATGGATTGTAGGATAGTCACTAGTGTCTTTGGAATAGAAGATCCAGGTGATGCCATAATAATACGGACCGCAGGAGCATTGTTGACTCTAGATAGTCTCCGTTCATTGTTGATTGCCATATATGAGTTGGATGTTAAATTAATTGCAGTTGTAGGACACACAGATTGTGGAGGGAAAATGACCAAGGAACACATGAATCGGTTGTTATCCAAAATTTCCAAAAAAACGGAAATTTCGCATGAAAAGGTCTTGCATCTATTAGGCTCTTCTGATCCTTCAGATGCATTTCTTGGTTTCAATGATGTTAAAACACAAGTTCAGAAAACTGTTGAGAGTATTCGAGAACATTATTTAATTTCTCCAGCAGAAGTGGAAGTGGTTGGTTACATCTATGAGACATTGAATGGAGAACTCGTAAGATTGGAGAAAAGAAGGAGTATCAAGAGAGAAATTTAAGCTATCCGAAGACAGTCACTTCAAGGGGGGTTTTGGCTAAGATATCGCAGCCTGTTTTCGTGATAACGATTGAGGCTTCGTAACGAAAACCAACCACATCTTCTGGAGCCATATATTGCATAGCACAAATTAACATCATATTCTCTTTATACTCATGATCGGGGTTGGTCCAATAGGGGGTTGGCCCATCATTCATTCCTATGCGCCATTCGTCTCCCATAAAACCGAAAAAACAAACCATATTTTAGAGTAAGTTGACGTGTTTCATAATAGAAAGATTGTCTATAGAAAAAAAACAGTTGATTTTTCTTATGAGTAATCTAGATCCTGTAAATAGTAAAATTATATTGTTTGATGAAAGTATAGACTTATCATCAGATTTTTTACAATTGCTTAAAGAATTAAGGTTACGAGTTCCGGATACAAGTCATAAAAGACGTCACGAAAATAAATTCATGCAAACTATTGATTTTTCTACGCAGATAATTAGTTGGGCTAAAAAGATAAAAAGACCAATAACGATCCTTGATTGCGCGTGCGGAAATTCATATTTAAGTTTCGTACTCTATTATCTCCTCACAGAAGTTTATCACAAACAAGTGTATATTATTGGGGTAGATTTACAGGAGCCCTTAATTAAGAAATGTAATGCAATTTCTAAGGAAATTGGATACAATGGTCTAGAATTCAAGTATGCAAATATTAACGAGTTTGCCCCTGACAGAGAAATTGATGTTGTATATTCACTCCATGCATGCGATGTTGCAACTGACTATGCTATAGCAAAAGCGATAAAGTTGGGAGCAAAAGCAGGTTTTTTCGTCAGTTGTTGTCACAAACAAGTATCAGAACAAGTCCTGCCAGATAATTTTCCAATATTTGCAGAATTATTACGGAATAAACCATATAAGGAAAAAATAGGAGCATTTGTGACGGATACGGTGCGACAATTGGTATTAGAAGGATATAATTATAAAACGACCATCTTTGAGTTCACTCCAGTCCGTTGGACAGATAAAAATATTATGTTAAGAGCTATTCGTATTGGAAAGCCAGGACAATCACATAAAATTGAAAATTACAAAGCTTTCTTAGAGAAGAAGGATCTAAATTCAATTCTAACAGAACTATTGGAAATCCAAATACAAAAAATTGAGTAAGAAAAATCAAGAGTTAATAGGCTCATTTCATGGTGTTTTTATTTCTCTCATTCATATAAACAAGTTGAATAGATTCGGTTAGTCCTTGTTTGTTTTTTTGGGTTTAAATCGCCAAAATTTTTCTCCTTGCTTTTTTTTCTCTCTTAGTCTTTTTTCTTCTCGGAGAATACGTCTGACTCCCTTTCCTTTTCGGGGCATGTGGATACCTCTATAAATTGAAATGATTTTGTGTTTTTATCGAACATAGTCATATTTTTGGTAAATTTATAGATTGGAATGTGGTTATTTCAAGCATTATTGTTCCTTTGATTTGGAGTTAACAATTTTCTCTTTCATACGGCGTTTAGTGTCTTTTATTTGCTCTATAACTTCTTTATCAATCTTTTGTTTTTTAAATCGTTGAGAAAAGCGATTTTTCTTAAAAGCCATTCTTATCCTCAATTATTAAAATGAATAGGCTCTTTATAAATTTTCATTCATTCAAAAATTATCATTTTCAGTTAACTCTCTCTCTTTTGAATTTAAAGGGTTCATCCAACAATATAATTCGTATGTCATCAATAAAGTCACCTACTAATAAAAAGCCAACTAAACCTTCATCTAAGAAGTATGACTATCTGGAGAAGAAATACGGTAAAGAACCCCAAATTTCCCCGGAAGAACTGAAACAAATGCGCTGGAATTGGCATTAGTTAATTAGTTAATAATTTTTACCATATTGTATATATTCCGGGATTAGAATTCAACAATAACCTATCGTTATTTTATCCTTCTTCTTTTCTTTACTAATGACATTTTTCTATTACATTTGAATTTATCTTCAGGTCGCTGGGCTAAATCCTCTCAATAGCTAATTAGGTAATTGAATTATTGAAAATTGATGTTATGAGTGAAATTGCTTTAGGATCCTTCTGAAAATCAATAAAAATTAACTAAGAGGAAGATAGGGAGAAATATATTTATTCAAAAGCATTAATACTAAATATTACCATAATAAATTTGTTTAAATGAATTTTATGAGTTGACAAAGAGTGTCTTATGGTAAAGACTTGGCTGAATTTGGGCTAGAATTGGCACAAAAGAATGGAGCAGATTATAGCGAAGCAAGATTGATTGATGGTCAAAAAACTGTTTTCTTCTTACGTAATGGTATGTTAATTTCAGGGGAACAAAAACCATGGCTGGGCATTGGGTTTCGTGTCCTTGTGAATGGGGGGCTAGCGTTCGTATCAGTGGACGAACTGTCGAAAAAAGAAGTAAAAAAGGCTATTACCTCTGGAATAAAAACGGCGAAGGGATCCAATCCTAAAGAAAAGATAGATTTTGGTGATCCTATCACAAATGAAACAAAATGGGAAGTTCCTACAAAAGAAAAATTAGAGGATATTGATATTGACACAATGCTCGAACTATTACAAGAAATGGATAAAAAGGCAGAGAATCATGGAATCAACACTAGAGCGACTACCTTTGAAGCACAGAATTCAAAAAAATATATTATTACTTCTGAAGAGACTAAGATCGAAGCAAATCTATCTATGTTAAAATATTATTCAATTTTAACAGCTAAAGGACTTCTAGATTCTGAACAGAGGTGGATCGATTTAACTCGTAGTACTGGATGGGAGGGAACAAAAACTTGGTTAGATGAATACGATGATCATTGTGCTCGGTTAGCAAAAGTTGCGGCCCAATCTGACAATAAACTTACAGGAAAAGTGGACTTTGTGGTTGGACCCGAGGTTGTTGGTATTATTTGTCATGAAAATTGTGGACATCCTAGTGAGGGGGATAGAATCATGGGACGTGAAGGTGCCCAAGCAGGAGAATCATTTTGGCGTGATTTGAAGTTAGAAGAGTCTCGTGTTGGTTCTGAACATGTCACAATTTTTGAAGATCCTACTCTTCCAGGTACAGGGGGATACTATGAATATGATGACGAAGGTGTAAAAGCACGTGAAAGAATTCTAATCAAAACTGGAATTATTAACGAACCTTTACTGAATAGAGAATTTGGTGTTAAATTTGGTCGTGGGTCAAATGGTTCAGCTAGATCTGCAAACTTTGATCGCGAACCCATAATAAGGATGTCTAATACCTATATGAAACCAGGAGACTTCACGTTTGAAGAACTAGTCGAAGATGTAAAACATGGAATTTATATGCTCTCATTTACTGAGTGGAATATCGATGATCGTCGCTATCAAAGTAAATATGTTGGTTTTGAATGTTACCACATTGAGAATGGCGAAGTTACGGAGACTATGGTTCGTCGTCCAGTAATGGAGCTTACTTCTGTTGGATTATTTTCTTCTATTGATGGTGTTTCAAAAGATCTTATATTTGACTTTCCAGGTATTTGTGGCAAAAGTGATCCCATGCAGGGCGTGCCTGTTTATGCTGGTGGAGGCTACATTAGAATGCGAGGTATTAGGCTAGGCTAGGTGAAAAATCAATGACAGAACAAATGAAAGCGTATACAGACTTAGCAATTGACTTTGGACAGGATCATGTCGATTTGATCATTGGACGGGGGATTGAAAGAATTAACAACCAGATTAGATTCTCCCAAAATAAGATAGATATTAATAAACAATGGCAAACAAGTATACTGGAGCTCTATGTGGTTGTAGAAAACAATCAACAAGCAGTGGTTGATTTCTCACCTACATCAAATAAGAATATTCGAAAACAAATCAAATCACTAGTAAAATTTGCTCAAAAAATGTCTCCAAGTCCACTCTTTCAAGGAGTCGAGGAAAAAACAACAGCATATTCTCAACTACCAGGGACATTCGATGCTAAGATAGAGGATTTTAGGGAAAAAGCACCGCGATTTGTGAATACGAGTATCGATGCAGCAATCGCAGCTGGTGCTAAACGAACTGCTGGGTCTTTTCTGTTTGGCCAAGAAGATATCTATTTACACAGCTCTGCAGGTCCCCATGGAAATTATTCTAGAACGTTTTATAATCTTACTATTAGGGGTTTTCAAGCAGAATTAGATGCATCAGGACAAGGTTTGGCTTGTGGACAAAATCCATCATCAGCTGAAAAGGAGTTAACAGCAGCTGGAGAACGTGCAGGACATCTTTCTAAACTACATCAAGGGGCTCACCAGGCAAAACCAGGTATCTATGATGTTATTATGGCCCCCGCCGTTGCAGCAAATTTGTTGGGAAAAATTCCTTCTATGGCAAATCCAGTTCCTGTTATGATGGGGATGAGTGCTTTAGGAGATAAAATGGGTGATAAACTAGCTCCTGAATTTATCTCGGTGTCAGATAATGGATGTCAGTCAGGGGGTTTAGCTTCATCCCCGTTTGATTTTGAAGGTACAGCCCGCCAAGAGACTCCCATTATTCAGAATGGAATTTTAGTTAATATTATCCATAACACCTCAACAGCCAAAATTTCTCAAGGAAAATCTACTGGAAATGGAGAATTAATTGACATAGGATCCACTTGGGGAAGTAAAATTGGTAGTAGACTATTGATTCCGTTTTCCACTAATATAGTTTTCAACAATGGAGATCGCTCTTTTGATGAACTTCTAGAAGGTTCGAATCCAACAGTTTTTGTTACCTGTAACTGGTATACTCGGTTCACTAGCCGGATATCGACCGAATATAGTACGATTCCGAGAGATGCTGCATTCCTTATTGAGAATGGTGAATTGGGCAAACCAGTGAAGAACTTTCGTATTAGTGATAATCTATTACGGCAGTTTACGAATATTGAGGCTATAGGAGATGATCGAATACAAGTTAAATGGTGGGAAGTACCAATTCCTACATGGATTCCTTCCATACGCGTAAAAAATTGCCGAATTACAACAGCAACACAGTGAAGATAATAGTGGGATATTTGTAAAGCTTTTTTTAAGGCAAAGTTTTTTTGATTTAACGACCCTTGACTCGATGTTGATGGAGAGGAATTTCCATTCCAGTATGTAAAAAGTGTCACAATTACGTGATGAAATTTCCATGTCCGCATTGTGGTAGTGATGAATCATATTATGACCGTTCAGCAGAAGAATTCAAACCTATCATCCCTGTAGAGCTACAAGGCGATTTTGAGGAACCTCCACCTCCTGTTTCAACGCCTGGCTATACTCCAATTCAAGAAATGAAACCAGTTTCTAAACCAACAGAAACGTCATCTAGTTTTGGCTCACCTCAACAGGAACAGATACAATCTACTCGTATTGATTATGAGTTTCAAAGTTCAGCCTCCAGCCCTGATTATACTGCCGATAAACGCCTTGAAATAATAGAGAGAACTATTCGAATTATGGAAAATGAAATTAAAACCTTGACTTCAGATATGAAGACCATAATAAAAAGTCAGAAAGTAATTGAAAGTATCTTAACGAACATCAATAAAAAAGTTCTCAACTTGCCAAAAGAATAAATTCTACGATATTTTAAGTGCCATGGTTGTCTCTATTTTATATACAATATTTTGAGACCAACAGTCCTTCCAGTAACTGTTTTTCAACATTCTTCCTGGGGAGACATTCCGCAACAGCCTGACAGTATTGCCAAAACCCACTACTTACCAGATTATTTGAAGCAAAAAATAATTCTTCTAATTGTTCTTCATCACCTTCTTTCCAGGCAATTAATGCAAGGTGCATAATAGTAACAAGATATCTCTCGTCTGATTTAATATTGCATCGACTTAAAGCATCTAAAACCGAAATTTTTGATCCTTTTTTCTCTATAAGTCCCCTTTTCAGGATAATGTCAAGCTCCACCCCACACGCTTGAGCAAGTTTTTGAACCTCTCCAAAGTCAACAGTGGCATTTTGAAATGTCCAGCGAAACGCTAGATAAAATTGAGATACTTGGTCAGTTTTGATTGTCCCTTGGTTCTGCAAAAGTGTATTCACAAGAAAATTAGTTGAAATCGAACGGATATAGTCCAATTGATCTCGAAAAGAGACGATATCACCTGAATAGCGTTTTATGCGTCGATATTGACTAAGAATTTCCATTGCTGGCCCAATTGTTGAAATGAAAAAATCCCCACCGCGAATCCCCTCTTTCCAAAAACGTTGTAATTGTTTTTGAATTTTAATTTCCATTTCGTGTTGAATTTCACGAAAATATCCAATTTTCTGTTGAGGAAATTTCCTACAAACCAGGTAGATGGAGGAAGCGAGAGCAGCGGATGTTTTTGCTCTAAGACGCGTTTTCATTTCAGTATGAATAGGCCATGAAGCTGTAACAACAAATCCAGCATGAATTAATGATTTTAGCATTGTCTCCCATCCTGCTGATGATTTATGGGCATACACTATTATGGCAATACCCTTGGGTTTTAGTACTCGATAAATCTCTTGAAAAGCTTTCCCGATCATGTCTTCAAAAAACTCTTTAGGATTTTTTTGTCTCCCCTTATTAGCTACAATCTCTTTTGATTTTGGAGTAAGGGGAGTCGCAAAAAGATCAGGGAATAAATCACCCAGTACCCTTTTGAACCAGACATAAAAGAAATCAGATAGGTCTGAATAAGGAACATTGTCGTAATATGGAGGATCGGTAAGAACCGCGTCAAAAAATTCACTTAAAAAAGGAAGACTAGTTGCTGATGCCTGATGTACGGATGACATCGTGAAAGATTTCCAGCAATTGTTTTCTAAAAACCTTTTTACCCAATTTGTTTGGTGTAACCAATCTCCATTAGCACCAGAGAAAACATTTAATTCTGCGTAATCCCAAGCCATTGGGAGCGCTGTTCGACCGAACACATGTTCAATTTTCTCACCATAGACATTATAAACGACCAAATTTGCATTTTTATCAGCTAGTCTTCCCAGAATTATTGCTAAATAAGCGATTATGATTTTGGAAAGCTCAATCGGCGGAGTAGTTGTATCAATTAGATCCCGATGTTCTTGTTCGATTGCTTGAGAGTTTGCTTTAATTCGTTCTAAAAAAGTAATGAGTGCTAATTGTTGTCGTGGATTAAATAGATCTCGCCATTTAGTCATTCCATATTGTCGTACACCGAAACCCAAAGTACCAATGGGTGGTAATTCTTCATCTGGTAATAAAGACTCAAGTTCTTCATAACTTGAAAGTTTTTGTTCAAGAAATTCTATTGCTTGAGTAAAAATTTGAAGATCTTTTTCATTAGCAACACGGTATTGCTTTTTTGGTTTATTTGGAAAACGTAGAATTACCACGGTCATTCTTTGCTGCATCTTTTCCTGTTGTGCAAGTTCACGAATCTTTTCTGCTTTTATCACTTGATTACAAATCAAACATCTAGCTTTAGCTCTTGAAATAGTTCCTATGGAGGGATCGAAATCAATATTTTGATCCTCTTGGATTTGAAAAGAGACGGTCTTTGATTTTTTATCTATCAGAGGTTTATACGCGATTAACCGTGTCTTGGTTCTCGCTAACCAGAAATGCTTGATCAGAGGTATTTCTGCTTTACAGGTTGGATTGGGGCAAGGAACGGTTCTAGCCCATAAATATCCAATTGGAATACCTCCTTCCTCTCCTGGATCTCTAGGATAAAATCGTCCAATTTCTCGTTTTACCTCTTTGTGTATAAGTTTTGCCCATTTTTCTACTAAAGATACTAAATCGGTATCGACAATCTTTTGTGGCCATTCTAAGGTAGCCTTCCCGATTAGAACAGCTAGAGGGTTTAAATCACTAGCATAAGTATCACAACCTAGTCTAAGAGCTTCGAGGGGGATTGAGCCTCCACCAGAAAACGGATCAAGAATCCTTGGAGGATTACCATGCCATTGTTTCTTGATAAACTGTTGACTCTTAGTAATAATTGGACTCAAATTTGATTTTACTGTATGCCAAGGAGCCATTTCTTTGATTAAGCTGCTAATTTCTTTTCTTGCATTAGAACTTGAAGGAAGGTCAACTAATGCTGCAAAAGTAGTAGTGCGAGAAGAAGCCAACGGACGACGTGCCCACCATATATGTAAAGTACTTGGATGACCATGTCGTACACTTTTTTCATGAGTGGATGCTTTGGATATATCAGCTAAGGGAAGATTCCATTCGATTACCCTTTTCTTCAAGCTTAAGCATCTCACACAATTATCAACAGTTAAAATAAAAGGAATTATAACGAAATAAATGAATAAAATCGCTGAATGAGGGAAGGCTACTGATTTATGCAATAATGGAAATTGAACTTATCAATCTTCGGAGAGCATTCATTAGAAACTTTAGAGATAAATGCTCAAGAAAGATTTTATTCTTCCCCCAATATTTATTCTAATAATGATTACTAAATCCTATAAACTTAAGATAAAGTATGACTTATTCCGTAGGAAGTGTGGGGAAAATAGAAGAGTTGTTTCTCTTCTATTAAATGCCACATATCACTGGGGGAACTATAAAAATGTGTCAAATAACGTTATTTATTGAAAAAAACGGGATGTTGAAGCTTGGATGGCATCTGTTCTAGCCAGTAAGGTTCTGATTTCTTGAATAAGAGCAAGTTCAAGATCTTTTTGTTGTTTGAGATATCTTTTACGATATTCTTTCAGGAATTCATCCTCTACACTGTTGTCCCACCCGATTTCTTGGCGAACCTCTGCGTATAATTTGTACGCTTGGGTTGTTCGTTCGACCCAA
>CAZALJ010000007.1:0-1835 GCA_964485715.1 uncultured archaeon | reverse complement strand
TTCTTGGCGAACCTCTGCGTATAATTTGTACGCTTGGGTTGTTCGTTCGACCCAATGATCTAGAAAGTAAAAATCTTTTGAAAACATTAAGACTTGAGGAACTCTCTCCCTGTCATTGATACGATCTATTAAAAAAGGATACTGGTCTTTGTTTAAGATTTTTAAATTGATATTGGGACTATTTTCCGCAATTCGGACAAAAACAGGGATATTGGTTTGGGAATCCCAACACCAAGTCGTTGCCATAACAAGTAGGTTGACTGGGTAGTTTATATCTATACGAAATTCTTCAGGGGAAAATTTCTTCTCCAGCCTACGATAATATAATCGGAATCGTTTTTGTTCCTCTTCGGTTCCATCTTTTAAAAAATCATCCAAAGAGTTACCTGTCTGGTAGAATTCTTCGGTTATTCGTTCTAACAATGTCAAGCTTCTCCTGAACAGAGGCACTTCTTTAATACAAGAACTTAACGGTTATTACCTTTGCCATTCTACTCAAGGGCTTCCTTAACTTTATTTAATAAAGCACTTTCAGGCACAGCACCGACAATGGTCCACTTAGGATATCTGAGAATATCACCATCATCATCTTCTTCAAGCCAGTCATCATTGATGACAGTTTTAGGAACCCCCTGCACTTGATATTTCATGGACAATTCCTGAAATTCAGTTGCTTCAATCATGTCAGCAGTAATGTTCTCGTTCAACATAGCAAATTTAAATGCATTCAAGACAGCCCTTGGACAGTATGGACAAGTCGGAGTCACAAAAACTTGTAAATGAACAGGTTGATCAATTTCTTCAATTTCTTGGACTAGTTCGGGGTCTAGGTCCAAAACACCATCGGTACCAGACATAATAATACTTTCAATAAGTGAACCAAATTCGTATCCACTGGGAATACCGAAGAATCTAATCATCCCTTTCCCTTTCCCTTCAACAGCTATCGCTGGATGTCTTTCAATTCTCCATTTGTTTGCTTTCTCACTCTCAATACTACATTCACAGTGCTCAAGTCTTACTTTTTCTGATTGATTAGCCACTTGTTCTGCCAAATCAAGAGTTTCATTACATAATAAACAATGATTTTTATTCGTAAACATGTGCAGCGTTACATTTGAGGTCAATCCATCAAACATTTGGCGGACCTCATTTAAAATTTTTTCTTCGATTCTTACTTTACTTTCAGACATATATAATCCTCCATAATAACTTTATCTATTATTTCTAGCGAATCTTTATAAATATTCCGTTTCTTGAATATTCCAAAACGCATATATATCAATTATTATATATTCCTTTTGACGAAGATATGACCTCAGATCAAGTGCCAAATTCATTAGATGATGAAAATGAATCTTTAACTCTCCAAGCGGAGCTATGTCAATCTTTAACACACCCGTTCAGATTGAGAATTCTTCAAATCCTTGAGGATGGGGAGAAAAACGTCTCAGATATCAAATTAATTACAAATAAGCCACAACCATATATTTCCCAGCATTTGCGTGTATTAAGAGACAAAGGAGTCGTAATAACGCGTAGAAAGGCAAATGAAGTCTATTATTCGTTAGCTGATCCAAAAATTTTGGAGATCTGTGAATTGGTGGCGGATCTTATTGCAAAGAAACATAAAATTCAAGAATGAGAGTAGCTAGGAGTAATTTAAGTTATTAAATTTTATTAAGTCATTTCAAGGATTTTTGTCGATTTATTCACAAAGAAAATTTCTTCTTAGCGAAATTCTTTAATTGTTTCATGTTAAAGTAACGAAAAATGACGTAAGGCTATCAATGAGAGATCTCTGGGACAGAATAACAATGTCACTCAGTAAATCT
>CAZALJ010000006.1:1283-17977 GCA_964485715.1 uncultured archaeon | reverse complement strand
TAAAAATCATATGAATAAGTTTACAGTTCATAATATCCTCTGAGATGATTAGTTTATCAAAAATTTAAGAGATTTATAGATACATTTTACCGCAAATCTCATGCTGACGTGGTCTTGTGATTAAGAATTACTGTTCCTGCTATAGCAGTTTATCTTTCTATCATACTTTTTAATTGAGAACTAAAAGCAAGTACCTTGTTATAAAGGGAAGGAATTTGTTCATTTGTTTCTCTAAGACGATCCTTAAGAAATCCAAAAAATAAGGCCAGACCACTTTCCATGAATCTGATAATAAACACACGACGTTCTGATTCAACTAGAATTGAAGTAGATTTTTGGTTTTCAGAATCTGCTAAGCGTTCTAATACAGCATCAAAAAAATTTTGAACCTCTAAGAGTGATATATGATCAAATCTCGAAATATTTTGGACTCGCGTAAGAGGGGCACCTTCTTTCGTGAATATCTGCGCCATATCGGCTGAATTATGACGTATGAAGGTTTCCAACAGTGGTCTTAAAGTTTTGCGTGCACCACTAGCTTCTGCGTATACATCTCCCATCGCCCTGAAAATCGAGTCAGAAAAAACAGAAGTTGAATAGTTTTTAATCTGTTGAGTAATACCTGTGGAGAGATAGTCTTGAATCGTTTTCCTAACTTCATCTTTGAGTTTTTTCGGGATTAGATCTGTTTTATGCTGAAAAATGAAGATGGAAGCCTCGGGACTAAATTGGGTTAATTTCTTCAATGATAAATCTAAATAATATTTTGCTCGCGAAATGTCCTTTATTTCTATTGAATCGACCACAAACACTAAAGTTTTAACTCCGCTGAAAATAAATTCAGATAATTCCCCTGTAAACCGATCTAAAAAAGCAGTCTGCCCACCTAAATCAAAAATAGTGAGCTCAGTCCCAGCAATGACTTTTTGTTTCCGTTCATAATCAATGGTAGCGTGATAACTGTCATCTTTTGAGGGAATTATCCCTTCAGTTACCACTCTTATGATAGTAGATTTTCCTGACTTTGCTAACCCTAGAATCAGTACTTTGCTTGTTCTTTTTTTCGCAAGATATGACATTCTTTCCAGACCTCATTTAAACTCCGATTCTCTGAATGATCCCAATTTTTTCAAGGATCAATTCACGTTCGATTGGATCTGATACATTCCGAATTGTAAAATCATTTTTAAAACGATTTGTATTTAAATTTGATGCGGATCTACTAGCTAGAAACATAAGTCGCTGAGGGGCAGAATCCTTCAGTTTTATCAGAAATATTCGTTTAATTACACCGTTGATTAAAATCAATACAGAATGCACAAGGAAATCATCACTAGGTTTTAGTGTGATTAAGTCACCTTCCATATTGATGGTATAGAATTCTAATCCCCCCCTCTCAGGAATATAATAGGGAGGTACTTTGGAGATTGGGATTTCTTTTACGCTCTCTTTAATACGATTTAGAATACGGTTCATAATAGTAGGGTCAGCAAGATTATCTTCTATATGGATAGTTCTGATTTCCTCTTTCAGTGCCTTTTCGATGATACTATGCTGAAGAAATACGCGATCACGGTCTTTAGAGTCGAATAACAACCAAATGGTGGATTCACGGCCATGTTGGTCAATACGTATATCACTTGTATGTGTTGGAGCAACAGTAAAAGACATAGCTAAGGCTTCTAAGCTGGGAGAATCTGGAATTGGAATAGATCCATGTAAACGATAATGTTGTTTTTCTGCTACGGTGCCTGCTCCCATAGAGAGGATAGTCATACCAATAACGCTTAGTTTTACTGTTGTATCCTCGGATATTGGGGATAAATTCAGAAGAGGAAAAGGTCCCATATCAGTCATTGTAGTTACGATAAGCCCAGAAATCATCTTTTTCGTCTCCTTTGCAACTGATTCAACTTCAGTTCAACATCGAATTGATGTCATTTGAAATTTCAAGACATATTTGTTCGATAGTAGAATACGATTTAAAATTAAATTTAAATGTAGATTCTATTCCAATTAATAACAATTTTATTCCTGCTTTAATCACTTGAGTTATCATTAAAAAATCTTCAATTCGAAGAATATTTGTTTTTGCCTTTGGCGCAAGGTCAAAAGCCTCATATTGATTTAACATTCGAATAATTTGGGGTCCGACTTTATCTTGCCATCCTTGACTCTTTCCTATTGCTAATAGAATTTTATGGTTCTGAGTTAATAAATAAGCTCCTGCAAAACCAAAATCACTCATTTTCTGGTTTAAAATATTTCTGATTTGACGCTGTTTTGCTTGATCTAGTTTCAATTGCATTTCTGGGTATTGTACTTGGCTTTGTACAGCCAAATCGGAGGCTTTGTGAATTATTTGTGTGAAAATATGATTGGTTAACCTTTGTTCATCTGGCCCCTTAAGCGAAACGGTGTAAGAAGGGATTTCATGAGGGTAATACTGCTGAAAACGTTTAATAACTTCATTTCTTATTTTATTACGTTCTGCTTCGTTGGGAATTAAATGTCCTCGGTTTAATAGAAGGATAATTTGAAATTGTTTGTTCATAGTGCTGATATTAGAGACAATTTCTTGAAAGTCAGTCGTAGTTTCATCCAGCAGATGATATGAGATGTCGTGGATGTAGACCAAAGTATTTATTTTCATTAAGATCTTTTCACGAATAGGAGGAAGTAGATTCTCAGTATACAGGTCTTCCTTTTTCTTAGGAGAAGCGTTAAGCCAATCATAGTAAATAACGTTCTGAGCAATATTGAGATCAGGTTCAGATCTCCCCAGCTTCATTATTTGATTAAAAAGAAGATCTTTTCCAGAATGGGATAGCCCTGCAAAAACGATAAGGTTTTGATGCACGCTTATTCCTCTAAATTGGTGTTTTAAGCATTGACTCAAGCTGATTAGACAGTAGATTTATGGTTTCTTCAATTTCTTGAAGATTTCTTGTTTCTAACATTGATTTTTCATCATTGGAGATTAAAATTAACAAATGATTAGGTTGTAACTTGGATTTGTACATCATCACTGATCCTAATCGTTTTAATTCGGACTTCGAGCCAGTGATTAGTCTCAGATTGTTTGATTTATCTAGGAGTCTAATAACCTGTTGGATCTCGCTATCTTCTACATCCGAGGCATTAATTTTAAAGCTAGGATCATCCTCAGATATTAAAAGGACTTCATCTAGGCGATTCATAAATTTAAGAGTATGGAGAACTTGTTGAATTGGCCTGAGGCGGAGTCGCTGCTGGATAGCTTTCAGGTCTTCTTCTTTTTCGATTATGTCTGCTTCAGGAATGACTTCACTTGCTTCTGCAGTTATTCGCTTAAAGGCTTCATGAATCGAATTGTCATAAATGGACGTTTGTAGAAATGTGATGTTTTTTGCTGTTGCTGCATCCTGAAACATTTCCATTAGGAATTCCATTCTTTCTGCCCTTTGTGTGAGATCAGGCATAAGATCGGTCTTGTGTAGCAGGACATAGATAGCTGGTTGGACATCTGACATCTCCTCTAGTCGACTCACACCTTCGACAAACGCTTTTAATGAAGCTGGAAACTTTTCCGGGGTAGCAATATCACAAATAAAAACCAATACAGCTACGTTACTGAAGATAAACGAACTCATACTACTTAAGAAACGCTTCAAAAAGACTTCCTGTCCTCCCAAATCCATTACCGTGATTGGTTCATCAGCAACTTGTTCAATCTGCCGTTCATAATTCAAAGTTGCCGCATAATTTTGTGTTTCCTCTGGTGCTTTCCCTTCGAAGACGACATCACGAATAGAAGTTTTTCCTGCTTGTGAAAGGCCTAAAAGGATAATTTTCCGTGAACTCTGAGTTTTCAGCTGTTTTAAATAGTGGCTCACTTGAACAAACCTCTCGAAAACTTACACATAGAGGTAAGTGTCTAATTGCAAGTGACAAGATTTATGATTCAACAAATAAATCTTTTTATATAAGTCTGTTATAATGAAGGGACAAAAATTATTAGATAAAAAAATTGCTAATTATCCTGGCTTCAAGTCTCTTTTCTGTCTAATACTAATATTGAAGAGTTCAATTTTTGCGACAAAGTAACGACACTAACACTTTATGTGAGACAACTTGCAAACTTTTTCGATGCAGTGAAAGGTACCTTTCCATTAAACGTAAAAGTGATAAGAAGAAAATTTTATGCCGAATGGTTGAAGATGATGATTGCATTGGCTATAAGTGTAAATATGCTGTGTGTTCATTTCGTCCCTCTGCTTTAGATGTTTCAACGGGTGTTTGTTCTCAAAAAGTGGAAAAAAGAAAACCTCGGCGTAAACAGAAAATTATTAAGACTGATATCGATGATGATCCCCTAAAATATAGAGAAATGCTTGACAAAAAGATGAGGAAAAATTTAAAACTCAAAGACTTTTACTGAGGTTTGCTGCGAACCATTCCAGAAAGGTAATATCACCGAGGAAAGGCTAGCTGCAATAGTTTCCTCAAATAGTGCCAAAAAATACTTGATAGACATCAGACTAGCTTATGAGTAAAATGGTAAAAACCACTTGTTTCATATAAATAATGAATGATGATAACCAAAGCAATCAAACTGAGAGCAAAACAGAAGGTCATCACTCCAATAACTTGTCCAAGACCAATAAAGTATCCTCCAGCAATGGCTCCTATGATGTTTCCCGTGGCCGAAAGGGATTGAGTCAAGCCCATCTCACGTCCTCGATGTTCTGATTTTGCTACATCACTAATTAAACCTAAAGCGCTTGGAGGAAAACAAGAAGCACTGAGGGCAGAAATTAAAATCATTAAGATAATAAGGATGTGGGGGATTAGTAGCGGTAACTCAGGAACTAGATTCAAGGAAATGTTTTTGGTGATTGAAATTGGATCTTTTAGTAGTTCAGATAATTCGGGACTAACAACCTCTCCTTCCCCATCGGAACCCTGTCCTGAACTAAGAATAGAAGCAAAAATCATTAATAACATACTAGTACCAACAACCCCAATTACCAAAAATGGCTTTCTTCCTATGTTATCAGAAAGTTTACCTAGCACAGGTTGCATTATTCCCAATATACATATTCCAATACCACCGATTATTGCAATAAGGACTCCTATATCGGGATCGCTAATGAGTTCAACAATGATAATAGGAGTCACAAAGGCACCCGCACCTACAAGTGTTGTGTAAGCTGTGTAAGCAATAGCGAATTTTCGAAATTGCTTGTCTTGAAGACTATCTATCATTGTTTTAAAAGGATTTACTTCAATTTCTGAATCTTTTACAGTTTGAGTGAAGTTTGTTATCGTTATTTCGGATTCATCCTCTAAAGACACGTCTTTACGAGGTTCAAAGAATCTGAACAGATAAATTGAGGTGGCACCGAACATTACAATTGCAAAGAAGAAGAATGCTGCCTCATTGAAGATAGTCCATGCAAGTAAACCAAATGGGTACCCAGCAGCTCCCCCAGCGGATTTTGCTAGATAGAATTTTCCCATGGTCTCTCCATGTTTTTCTTCTGGTGATAAATCCACAAACACAGCTAAAACTGGTCCAGAGATCATTGCAACAGCCAGTCCTTTCAGACCATTTGAACTGGCTAGGATTAAAAAACTAAATGGATTAGTTGAATAATAAGGATAGATAATTGGAAAAGGGATGAAAGATATTCCTGCTAATATAGTCCCAATGATTAAGAACGGGCGTCGTCCGAAACGATCACTAAAAGATCCAAAGAATGATGCCGTTGTCAATGAAGCTATAAAGTACACCGCTGTAATCATAGAGAGTTCAAAGCCTAAGGTTTGGCTACTGTCTCCAGATAAATTATTAAGATATAAGGGTAATCCCCATGCTGCTGAAGCAAATGCACTCTCAGTGACCGCTACCGCAATCAAAAGGAGCGTGGTCTGCTTCTGTAACAGAAATGTGATCGGTTGGCCGAAAAAATGCAAGGTGTCCTTGGTGTATCTTGAAATTGAACTGCGTACCACGGGATTATATTCCTTTGGGGAAGTTTTTTTGGGGGATTTGGCCTTTAAGTCAATAGAACTTTTTTTGTAAACTAATATTACCCCTCTCTTTCTTGTTTTTTTACGTTTGCATAAAACTTCATATTACAATTAAATTTTATCGAAATAAGGAAAATTTAAAATTCTTTGTGCCTTATGGGTGGTGAATGGTTTTATTACCCAAAAATCTCTTAACAGAATATATTATATTTCAATTTTCGAATTGAGGAACTTATCATGAAAATTTCGCTTGTTGGACTTAGTGGTTGTGGTAAAACATCGATCTATTCGACTACCTTAGGCGGGATGGCTCCAATGGAAGTGAAAGACCTTGGGCCGACTGTAATGTATGAAGTGAAAAGCCATAATTACCTGGGCCTTCAGATTTCGTTGTGGGACTTCGGAGGACAAGAGAAATACAGGCAATCTTATCTTGAGACGCCGAAGCTTCTTGCAAATACCACAACTTTAGTTCTTGTCCTAGATCTTCATCATCCTGAGGATTTTAAAAAGGCAAATCGCTATTTTTCAGAAGTTTATTCTGCAATTAAAGAGAGTGGAGGAGATCCTCGGATAATAATCTTTTATCATAAGTATGATACAGAGGACTATCCCAAAAAACAACTTGAAGAAAATCTAGCCAAAGCCAAGGAATTACCATTTGTAAGTGAATTCACTCCTGAATCCTACATAACATCTATCTACAGACAAGAAGAATTAAGTGAAGCTTTTCGCGAAATTCTGATTTCGGACTTTGATGAATTGAGAAAAAGTGTAGAAAATGCACAGAAGCACCTTATGAAGCTGAATTCCAAGATAATTGTCAGTGATGTGAATGGAAACGTTATAACACACAGTATCAAGGGTTTTGCGACAGGAATTCAACTTCGCGAGGATCTACGGGATTATATTCTCTCCTGCAATGTTCTTCGTGAGAACTTCCTCACTAGTGAATCAGCTTCATTTTCAGCTTTATCTGATATGAAGAAATTAAACTTACATATTTTCAGTTTTGTCCTAGCTGTACTCATAATGGTGGATAAGGGTGCAGCAGCTGATCCTCCAGAAGATATTGAGGCCTTATTAAAAGAGATGAAGGTCTTTGCAGAATTGATTATCGAATCCAGTGAAGAAGAATAGTGTCTCGTTTAAAGGGCTAATGGATTCTCTATTTTCTTCTTTAATAAGAAAAAATTTCTCTTTTCCTTTATTTTTCTAGTAGATCTGCAACAGCTACTTTTTTTGTCAGGATTTTTCCCTCTGCATCTGTGAGGGAGACGATATATTCACTATCATCAGCAAAACGGGGAAACTCGAAGTCTAAAGCTTCTGCTGGGAACCATTCTCGGATCGTGGTTTCCCAGTTATGTGATTCAAATAATTCTCCTGCTAATAAGGTTATCCGAACTTGAACGCGTTCCAAGACTTTACCACTACGATTTTGGAGTGTAATCTGGACGTTGCGCCCCCCATCTAGGATTTTCATACTCTGTATTCGAACTATGCGTCGCTTTTTTCCAATAATTCCTTTTTCTACAAACAGTTCTTTTGTTGGTATTTGTTGTCGTTCCATTGAAAGTTCCGATGGAATCTGAAATGCATATGAGCGACGTCGATTTACCGTATATAATTGAACTTTCTTTAGATTTGCAAGTTTTAGGACTGGATTGAGGTCTTTTGTTACGATCGGATTAAGTTCGATATAGCCATTATCGGCTGCGTCCTGAAGAATTTCTAACCCCAATCCTGTACGAACAAGTACCATGTTGTATCCTTCGGGAGCTCCCACTGATCCAATGCTAATATCAGCGTTTTCACTAGTAAAGTCAATACAATAATGACATGCGCTAGAGCGTAATCGATCCATATCCCGCACAGAATGGCTGATTGTTTCTCCATCCTCCTGGATCATATGAAATTTTCCTTTAGAAATTGTCATTTTTTCAATGTTTTCCATTGATACTTTATCAAAATTCTCCACAAAATGACGTAGTCGATCATAGGAAAAAGCATCCATACAGAAAAGGCCAATCTTAAGCACCGAACTGCGCATAAATAATCTGACAAGTCCATACGGAGAATTTTGCATCTTATTGACAGCATCAATGTTACAAGGGCATCCGACAAAAGCGATAGAATTCAATCCTGATTTAATAGCTTCAAGAAGTTTTCCCACTGCTGAACTTTGGCTATAGATAGATCCTGAAGAAGATAACACTTGGTCTTCTTTCGTGGCAATAATAGGTTTTGGTTTCCAATGTTCTACACCATCTTTCGTGGTGACTACAGCGCCATCTATCATTTCCTCGCGTAATAAATAGATTAAAAGGCTAGTAACTACCCCTCCATCCTGACCTACTACCTCCGGGATAAGACTCTTAGCACGAAAAGCCTCAATGAAGTTTCCAATGAGCTGAGGGACAGTTGTTTTAGTTTTAGGGCATTGATGGACACAAACTCCGCAAGCAGTGCATTTTCCAGTCAAACGCGGGCGTTCATTAATCATTTCCAGTACATTATCGCTACATGAGGCCACACATGCCCCGCATGCACTACATAATCCCGTATCGATGACTTGTTTCTTCAAAGTAGCGAACTTCGCTTCTTTCCTTCCTTGTAATTTACGCTTTGACAAGCGATAACTGATCAAAGGAGGTGGTTCTTGTTTTATGTCAGTCATTTTTATCCACTCATATACTCTGTGCTTGAATTATCAGTTCTAGGGGTTGGAAATTCTGTTAGTGATGATAACTAGAGCTCCAGGGAGTTGTAAGCTGCAATCAAATCATGTGTAGTAATTATTCCAGCCAGTTCAAAATCATCAGAGTTTTTCACGAGAATTCTCTTGATCTTATGCTTATGCATTAGTAATAGCACATCTCTAATAGTTTCTCCTGAAGAAATCGTAATAAGGTTTTTTGTTGCGACATCTTTTGCTTTTACTTTGCATGGATCTTGGCAGTCTAAAATGACCCTTTCTAGAATATCTCGTTTCGTAATAATTCCAAGAGGTTCATTACCCTCATTGACTATGATTGACCCGATTTGCTTATCGACCATTAGTTGAGCTACCTTTTCAATGCTATCATTTAGACTCACGGTCACAATTTCTCTCGTCATTACGTCTTTTACTTTGGTTGAATACATTTTACAACATCCTAAACCAAAATTCTTTTGACTTTTATCGTTTCTTTTTCATCTTCAACTTTCAGGAAATAAATAATACCTCGTTCATTGATGGGTTCAAATTCTATGGAAATATCTTTTTTTGGTGGCCATTCTCTTACTCTTGAAACAAGGATATCTTTTCCAAATAATCCTTGCGATTCATATATTATGAGAAGAGCATTAATTATAGAATCTGAACTACTATTGCGAACTGTTAATCGAATGATTTTGTCATCTTCAGAACGTTTTAAGTGGACAATTTTTACACGTTTTGGCTTTGGAGCTAGAACTGCCTCTGTTTTATCGTTTTGAATCTCTATTTTTGAAAATCGCGGTATTGAAAATCGTAGTTCTTTGTGTTTCTTAGGAAGGACTTGTACTTCTAATTCCTGACTTCGTGAAACCTTGGATTCAACTATTTCTCCCTGATCACTCCCTTCCAGTTGAGTTTCAAGTTTTGTTATTGGAATTTTAGGAAATAACGAAATACATATTTTCGCAAGTTGTCGTTCAATCTCTCTGGATTTTTTTTCTAAGAATTCTCCAATTTCTGATTTTTCTTTCATTTTAAGGTGATTTTCTACTAAAAAGCATAAATTTTCTCCAATATTTCCTTGGATTCTTGTTTTTAGTTCATATAATATTTCTTGAGCAATAAAGGAGACAGCTGATGGAGCTCTTACAATTAAAACAAATCTTTCAGCTTGCCACTTGGTTGAATCCATTCCAGAACGTCTTTTGGTCCGACGTGTCTGACAAAGAATCAGTGTAGCACAGTAAATAACACCCCTCAACTCAAGATCTATAGTAATAAACTTATTTGTTTCTAGAAACTTATCCTGATGCCACCAAATGCTGTGTATCGAAATAATTTTTTTCTCATTTTTATTTTTTAATAACTCATTCGGATATGCAAATAGGGGGATGTGTCCACTAATTTCATCAAAAAAGTAGAGAAAAAAACCATAGGAATCGTCTATGAGCGTTTGATTCGTGTCTGTGGTGAGGGGGAGATTCCTATGGGTCATGACAAGATGATCCTCCTTTTTTACAGGATAAAATTATTATTAAATGGTTTTAAAGGTTTTATTTGATGTAGTACGTCATTTTCTAAAGGGCTAAAATGTTTTCGCCACTTTTCACTTAGATCAATGATGAGATTAATTTTCGAAAAGATTCTTGTAAAAAAAAATTTGAGGAA
Source organism: uncultured archaeon (assembly GCA_964485715.1). Lineage (GTDB taxonomy): Archaea > Asgardarchaeota > Heimdallarchaeia > Hodarchaeales > Hodarchaeaceae > Hodarchaeum. Next base: position 7,593 of record CAZALJ010000006.1, on the reverse strand, counting down.
TTCTTCATAGCAATGGTCGCTAGGAAGCTCCTGAAAGCAATACAGAGACCTTACATTTTCTAAAGTTAGTTTTATCATAACGAGGTATCCCTCGGTTTGTTATCCGTACCAGTCCCAACCTCAAGAGACTTTATGTCTATTGTTGTTTTTCTGCTACTAATTTTGATCAGATAATTTTCAACCACGTCTGATTTAAAAAATTCTAGAATTAAATCCTCTTTCAAAGGCCATTCTTCGAGTTCTTGCTTCCAAATAGGTTCACTAAAAAATTCGGTACTTTTTGAGACATGAATAAGTACATCTCTTAGATTCTCACTTTGATTAATTAATACGATCATTAGTCTATTCGTGTTCTCTTCTGTTGATAAGACTCGCATTGTAATTTTTTGTTTAAACACGTCCTGAGAACAAAGGCTTGTTTCTATTGACATCATCTTAGAGTCCATTGGAAATTCAATGTTAATGTGATAAGGTTCAGGGGTGTCACTAAGTCGGTCAATAAACCTTTTCCATGAATCTTTAAGATAATGTTCAATTTTATTTGTTTTTTTTGACAGTTCGTTATACTCACGCTTTCTAATTGGATTTGATGCTAACCTTTTGCGTTTGTATAACAGTTTAAGATCAGATCCGACATTCTTTTCCAATGTTGTTTTAAATTCAGCAAATACATTGGTGGGTATCGGATCACTGTCTTTCCAGTTCTTAATGACGATTCCATAGAGTGGACGGTGTTTCGTTGCTGATACTTCCTCTTGGGAAGCATCCTGAAGCTGAAAAGCTGAATAGACAAATTCTGAAAATTTCAGATCAATTCGAAGAGGGATATTTTCAATTTTCCATACACAATGAGTCTTAAGAATATTAACTTCATTTTGATCTTTCTGTAATTTTGTAGGATATGAATAGAGGATTTGTAATCCATGAGTAGTATCAAAAGAACAAACAAAAATTCCTATTAAACCCATTTTTGAGCCTAAAGTTTGTTTATCGGTCGTTGTTTCGATACTAGTATCAAAGAAAGGATCGATATTCATCGTTTTTCCTTATTTCCTAACTTATAGAAGAGCATAAGTCTTTTTAGAATAGTTTGTTGTCAAGGAAGTTATGTTTCTTCAACTTCAAAAGTTTTCTTAAATAGTATGAAAGCATGTTTACTCAAATAATAGAACCTTTACTGACTCTCTGCAGTTTTATTGATTATTCCTGTAATTTACCTAAGTGATTAGATGTTCAACTAGAGAGAAATCTTTTTAGACATCTATGTAAGCCGAATTTCGTGAGATAGTATTAATGTACTTAATCCAAAACCGTTGAATAGAAGCCATTTCTCTATGAAACAAAATTTTTTAGTATATTCTCTTTTGCTCACATCAGTGGAAATAATTCACCAAATAACTTTGAAAAGTTTGGAGAAGAATATTTTGAGCTCACAAGTATGGGATCTCATCGTTGTGGGAGGTGGGCCAGCTGGCCTTTCTGGCGCCATTCGGGCTGCTGAATTGGGTCTCTATGTTCTCGTCCTCGAAGCTCGTTCTGGAGCCGCTACCGCAGGTAGTATGGCTGTGGATGGTTATCCTGGCTTCTTTACTATTACTCGCCAAGAATTATTAGATAAAATGGCTAAACAAGCAAAGTATCATGCAACCATCAAGTATGCTGAGAAAGTTAGTAAACTAGAACTCAATGATCCCATAAAACGAGTTTATACTCAGGTTACAAGAGGAGAATTCTTTACTGAAGAATTTGTGTACAATAGCAGAACGGTATTAATCGCCACGGGCCTCCAACCGAGAAAAATCGACATCCCAGGGGAAGGGAAATTTAGAGATAGAGGAGTATTCTACTCTCTTCCTGATGGAGACTATTCTGAGAAAAATATCGCTATTATAGGGCATACATCTTGGGCTGTTCGAAATGCGCTTCACTATGATGCCATGGGAGCCCATGTTTACCTGGTCACAAATCGAGATGCGATTGACGCCCATCCTGCTCTTATGAGAAGATTAAATGAGAGCTTCGTTGAAATTTTATATTCACATGAAACTCTGTACTTTGAAGGAACAGATAGACTGACAAAAACACGCCTCAAAACTAAAGACGGTGATCAATTATCTGTTTTAACAGAAATGGTATTGATTCTAAGTAGTAAAAACACAAACCGCGAGTTATTCCAAGATGCAGGTTTAACAACTACTCCTCAAGGAAGAATCATTATAAAATCATCAAATCAAGATACAAATATTTCTGGTGTTTTTGCTGCGGGTAGTGCTACGAGAGGGGATTCAATTGTAGGTGTAGGAGCTGCTGAAGGAATTAAAGCTGCAGAAGAGATTTCAAGGTATCTTACGAGATTAGATGAAAAAAAAGAGCTAGAAGAAGAAAAAAAAGAAAAACCCTTACCTATACAAAGATTTACAGAAGGCAGATGCATTATCGTTGAAAAAGAAGATCTTTCACCAGAAATAGTGAAATGGGTAGTCAAAGCACCTTTAATTGCAAGGAAAACACAACCTGGCCAATTTGTAATTCTTAGAGTAAATAAAAACGGAGAACGAATCCCTTTAACTGTAGCAGATAATGACAAAGAAACAGGTACAATTACATTAATTTTTCAAAAAATAGGGAAAAGTACCAAGCTTATGGGGACAATGAAAAAAGGTGACCATATTCTTAATCTTTTAGGCCCCCTAGGAAAACCGGTAGAAATTGAAAAATGGGGTACAGTTGCTGTTTTAGGTGGTGGCTGTGGTGTGGCTCCAGTATTACCGAAGACCAAAGCGTTGAAAGAATTAGGGAATTATGTTGTGAGTATCATTTCAGCTAGAACTTCATCACTCTTGATATGTCGTGAAGAAATGCGAGAGGTGAGTGATGAGCTTCACATTGCGACTGATGACGGGACAGAGGGACATTATGGGTTTGGGCTTGATGTCTTAAAACGCTTTGTTGAAGAAGGAAGACATTTTGATCATGTCGTAGCAGTTGGGCCAATTCCCATGATGAAGTTCACCTGTGCTTTTACTAAGAAACATAATATTCCAACAACTGTTAGTCTGGCACCTATTATGGTTGATGGTACTGGTATGTGTGGTGCTTGTCGAGTGACTGTTGGGGGCGAGGTTAAGTTCGCCTGTGTCGATGGCCCCAATTTTGATGGTCTAAAGGTTGATTTTGAAGAATTAACTCTCAGATCGAGGGCTTATCTCTACGAAGAGCGAATTTCTGCTGGAAAAATGGCTCGAGAGAAGATATAGAAGGAACAAGAGAAATGCCGAAAAGAAAAACTAAGAAGAAAAGAGTTCACATGCAAGTTCAAGATCCAGACGAACGTATTCGAAATTTTGAAGAGGTGGCCTTGGGCTATACTGAAGAGGAAGCGATAGAGGAGTCTTCTCGCTGTCTACAGTGTAAGCGCCCTCGCTGTATTCAGGGGTGCCCTGTTAGTGTACGTATACCCGAATTTATCCTTAAATTGAGAGATGGGGATATTACTACTGCAAAAGAAATGATTTTATCAACCAATAGTTTACCTGCCATAACAGGGCGGGTATGTCCACAAGAGAATCAATGTCAGGAGTTTTGCATTCACCCTGATGCTATCAGTATCGGTGCGTTGGAAAGATTTGTCGCTGATCATGGAAAGCGACCTGAACTCCCATCTCCTGAAAAATTGCAAACTAAGGTTGCAATAATTGGATCTGGTCCATCAGGATTGACTTGTGCAGCTGAGTTGGTAAATTTTGGTCATGAAGTAATTGTTTATGAGGCTCTACACGAATTTGGGGGAGTTTTGACCTATGGAATTCCTGAATTTAGGATGCCTAAAAAGGTTGTAAATGAAGAAGTAGACTATGTAAAAAGCTTGGGAGTCAAATTAGAGACGGACATCCTGATTGGAAGAACGATATCAATCGACGAGCTCTTAAATAAAAAAGGATTCAATGCAGTATACATTGCTTCTGGGGCAGGAACACCGAACTTCCTCAGAATACCTGGTGAGAATTTAAAAGGAGTATATTCTGCAAATGAATTCTTAACTCGCGTTAATCTTCTCAAAGGATATGAATTTCCAGAATATGACACTCCTGTGACAGTAGGGGAGAAGGTGGCAGTTATTGGAGCAGGAAATGTAGCTATGGATGCTGCTCGAACAGCACTCCGCTTAGGAGCCCGTGAAGTAGATATTATTTACCGTCGCACCGAAGGGGAATGTCCAGCAAGATTGGAGGAAATTATTCACGCTAAAGAAGAAGGTGTTGTTATAGGAGAGCTAACATCCCCAGTGGAAATTCTTGGTGACAAGAAAGGGAATGTAATCGGCCTGAAATGTTTACGAATGGAATTAGGGGAGAAGGATGCATCTGGACGTCGAAGACCCGTTCCAATCCCAAACACAGAGTTTATTTTCCCCGTAGATACTGTAATCATTGCAATTGGTCAAAGACCAAATCAGTTGATCGCTCAAACCACATCAGGTCTTGAATCCACTAAGTGGGGTACATTAGTTAACGAGGAAGAAACAGGTAAAACTACTCGAGAACGAGTGTACACCGGAGGAGATGTTGCTACTGGAGCCGCTACAGTTATTCTTGCTATGGAAGCTGGTCGAAAAGCGGCCCAAGCGATTCATGAAATGATTTTAGAGAAAGATCTAGGGTCTAAATTATCAAAACAAATTGAAAATTAATAAGATACTTTTTTTCGTACTTCAAATGAAAGTATAAGGACGAGAACTTAAATGAGAAAGGAGAGGAGGAAAAATCAAGCATTTTTCATTTAGAAAATCGCCTCCCTAACTTTTAAATACATGAAATAGGAAACAAGGAGTAGAAGATGGTGAACTCACCAAGTCTAAAGATTAAACGGTTTATTTGAATCTTATTTATTCTTAAAGTTAATGGTGGAAATCATATGAGAAATAAATGGCGAGTAATGCCCAAGCGTATTGGAAGGAGCCGAAAAATCCAAGTAAGGCAATTTGAACCAGAAGAAATTTGGATAGAATACGAAATAGATGTTGAAGACGCATCACTAGCGAATGAAGCTGTTCAAGAAGCAACAAAATTAGCAGGTGCTTATTTGGATGAGGAAGAGAAGAAATTACGAGACAAAGTAAAACCACACAGAGAAACTATAGAAGAAAAACCCATTGTAGAATATGGTCTCGATATAACAAGTGAAGGAAAAAATCTAGGAAATTTTCGCATAAAACCATCTGATGACCCACAATTTGCAAATTTCGTGCATCTATGGTTAGAGAAAGATCAAAAAGAAATATATGTAGGATTTCTCCGGAAAGATACTGGAGAATTTAAATTCAAGGCAAAGAATAAAGAAATAATTCAACAATATGGGATCAAGAAGGGGAAGCATTTTCGAATTGTAGAGCTTAAGAAATAGAAATTCGATTCATTAAATAGGATAAATTCTATGAATTTTAATGGTGGTTGAATTGGAGCTGGAATTTATTTTGGTCCAGTGCATAAGTGAAATAATACTTTAGTAACTGTAAGTTCTGACACTGAATTAATCAATCATGCCTGATCTTTCTATTTCAGGGATTTTTAGAAGCGGGCCAGCATTAAAAGTGGCGAAAAAAAGGTAAACATTTTAAAATCGTTCCAGCATTAACTCAATCGATTTCAATACTATAGAATTTTTTGTTTCGAAATCTTGAGTTGATGATGTTAGCTAGTAAAATTTCTTTCAAACTCCAAAGGTAAAGAAACTCAATTAAGACTGTTGGTTATAAAAATCGCGATGAGAAATAGGAGTTATAACAGATATTTGGACGGAATTAAAAAACTCTGAGAAGTATTATGTTAAATAGACATCCATAATACCAACACTTAGAGGCTTGTGAAATTCTATCTTCTTCAATTTCTTCAAGGGTGTTCAATTTCATTAATTTGTCTCTCTTATACGATGTAATTATTTCATTCTGCAGGGAACTACCTTAAAGATAGACTTTTATCCTCCCCTATCAAAATACTTGTGATTTTTTGAAGCAATCGATGAAGCTGGAGTTGTAGTAATTTATCTTGATCACCCTGAGCAGCGATATGTTCCCATGCTTCTCGAGTTAATCCATAGCATTGCAAACGATCGTCTAAAATGAGGTTCCATCGATATGCTCCTTCGTGATACGAAAAAGCTTTCTTTAGAATAATCAGAAATTCAATGACTAATTGTAAGTAAATTTTTTGCTCCGTTGGAGTGAGGGGTGACGACAGGATCGGTTGAGGAACGATCTTTTCTAATGGCAACTGAGAACTTAGCTGAATTGTTGTCTGGAGTTGCGTGGGGG
>CAZALJ010000006.1:0-1273 GCA_964485715.1 uncultured archaeon | reverse complement strand
CATAAATAGGTTCTTTATTGTGGGATCAATAAACAAAGCCTTATCGATAGCGGCTTCGGCAATCTTTTTTCCGTCAGACTCTTAATATTCGAGAAAGAGTTTCGTTAAAGTGGTAGGGGTTAACAAATTCAGTTCCTTATCCTCGAATGATCGTCGTTACTAAACAACATGAAGAAGAATTATTGATCGTAGTAATTAATCCTACTTGGGCTTTCTTTCGCTCGTTAACTTCAGTTTGTTCTCCCTGTAGTAGATTAGCTATCTAATACCTACGTTAACAGGAAGGCAAGACCAAAAAGCAAATAACCCTGGAGAAGTGTGATGATGATGGAATGCTCTAATGATATTTTTCTAATTTTCATAAGGAGATGAATTAACAAGTAAGAATAACATACATACAATACCAAAGTTACTACCCAATAAAACACAAGTGGAACACTAGTTAGAACTAATGAAACTAGCCAGAGAATAGAACTGGATACAGAAGAGAGTAATGGTAGAACCAATAAGCCATTAATCATTGATAAGCGTTTGATACGATTCGATGATTTAGCAAATATATTTGCAAGAAAATCAATGAAAATTATCGACATAATGTATGTGAGAATTTGCAATAGAAACCGAACTAAAAATGGTTTTAGGGAGGGAATTAAAAATGGCCCAATTATTTGGATAGGAAAGTTGATCTGTATAAGAGAAGTAATTATTATCACCAATCCAACTTCTATTGTCCAATGTAAGGGATTATTCTGAACAACCTCTGCCACAGGAACTAGTAAAAAGAATCTCTGAATAGATGAGTGAGTAATTACTGTAGATAAGTCTTCTTCTTTGATTTTATCCATATACATAACAACTTTCAGTCCAGCAGGAGTTAATTCATATTCCTTCGTGGACTGTTGTTGAATTATTCCTTGTTCGCGCAGCTTCTCAATGTGATGGTAAATGACCCCAGGACTCTGTCCTAGAATCTCCTGTAGGTCAGAATAACTGACATCATAGCCCTGTGACAAAGTTCGGAGAATTATGCGTCTAGTGGGGTGTGACAAAATCTCAAATAATTCTTGTTCATTTAGTTTTGTCACTATAACACCTTATTCGAAATCAGTTGACAATTCTAATAAATGTCTTTAAACGAAGAAAAGACCATAAGACTGATAAAATTATTCATGATAAAAAAAAAGAAATTGGTGGAAATTTAGTTTTCCTTTTCTATAAAAAAAAAATAAACTCTCTATCTATGTTTTTTAGTACGAACGATGACAACCAGAGC
>CAZALJ010000005.1:0-18527 GCA_964485715.1 uncultured archaeon | reverse complement strand
TCCTGGTCATCTTTTAATTGCATCGTTAGAACACTATGAAAAATTTGAAATATTACCAGGGAAACTTGTAACCCATCTTACTTTGATGTTACAACAAGCGATTAAATTACTAAATTTCACTCATACCCCTATGGGGTTCAATATTGGTTTAAACCTCGGAGATATTGCTGGCGGAAGTATAAAACATTTACATTGGCATGTAGTACCATGTTATCTTGGCGATCTAAATTTCATGGAAATTCTTAAAACTAGAGTGTTGACTGAAACATTAGAACAAACATTGAGTGAATTACGACCGCATAATAATGTCTTCTCTCAAAAACATGATCATTCCTTTGTTAATAATAAATTGCCAGGAAAAACTAAGATGGTTGAAGACTCTTTAAAAAGCTAAAATGTAAAATTCTTGAGAATATTGAATATATTATTTTGAAATAGTTTATATATATATAAGAGTATGAAATGAAATACTTAACTAGTATGATAAACATATGAGACTTGGTCAGTATCTATCTATAATTTGATTCTAATCAAAAAAGGAGAAGATGTAATTATGAAAATCCAACGAATTTGGAGAAAAAGAAGAGCTGTGAGCCCCATTCTAGCTGCAATTCTATTAATTGGGCTTGCTGTAGCTGCAGGAGCAGTACTGTTCATTGTAGTTTTGCCTATGATTCAATCCTCTGGAGAATTAGGCTTTGGTTCAGTGAAATTTTCTGATACAGATTCACCCGCCGATGATGTTAATGACAAAGTAGTATTTACTTTAACAAACGAATTATCAAAGGTAGTGACTATAACCAACATTACTATTAAAGCAGGTGAGACAGTTATAACTAATGATTCTCACACAACAACAACTTTCCCATTTAACATAGCTGTAAGTCAATCAAAGATTGATATCACATTTACAGGCTTGGATCCTGGAGCTGCTGATAAATATACGATAGTAGTAGCATATAAAATTGGGGATGATGCTCAAGATGACTTAGTTAGCGCCGAATATGATGTTGCGGCCGCCTAATATAAGATAATCTCCAGAATTTTTTTCTTTTTTTTTCCCAGTCAATCTTTAAGACGAGTTGCATCAGCCCGACTTCGGACATATTTGTTGATGACCATTTTTCCATCTGTTAAGATCCGACGCATGTTTGTACTGAATCTCTCCCAATAATCAATCAAAGCTTCTCGCTGTTCTACAGTTTTTACCATTTCGGTATTTAGAAAGAAAGAGATTTGGTAACCCTCCTCAGGTTCTCGTATAACCTTTAATCGTTGCCCAGCATCTCGCCATAACTCATTTCGAATTCTGTCAAAAATAAATTCTTCAACTGGATCGTTAAAGTGAAGTTTAAGGGAAAAAATAGCAGAATTTCCCTGTTTAATTAATTGTTCATTTTCAAATAAAATAACTTCGCGAGGAACCCTCTCACAATCCTCACAATCAGGACAAAGAACACAAATCGGTTCGACTCCAGTTTTATCGCATCTAACAGGATGTAACGTTAAATTAGATTCTAACAATGGCAATGAAGATTCATCCAAATCGGAATGTTGTTAATTGGTTGAATTCACTCTCCCCTATATAATCAATGGCATTCTTTGAAAAGAGAGGTGTGAACCTGGGCTAGCTTACAATCTTAGATTTTTGGTGGATAAGGTATTAACTCTAATTTAAGAGAAAATTTCGCAATTTTTGACTATAATTCACGCACCTTTAGCATTTTGGTTTTCGTTGAGGTAATCAGATAATGCATTAATCCAAGTTTGACCTTAGGTTTTGTAATCAGTACAAGAATGGTACTTCCCACACTAGAAATCAAACCTAAACCAAGAGGGGTCTGAACATGAATAAAATCTATTTTATTTCCTAAATTAAGCTGAACACAAGCCCCAGCAAAAGTACTGACAATTCCAGCAACCATAGCGGACACCAATGTTTCAACCTCATCAGAAATAGCTGCCGTTTGTGCACACATTATTGGAAAACCTTCTTCACTTACCAAAAGAGCTTTCTCTACCCCTTGAACAGCACCAAGACCATCTAAAATCTTCTGAATTTTTTCTGTTGAAGAGGATTCATCATCTTTATCAATTGTGATATGACCATATGTTGCCATTTTTATCACTCTAGCAGAAGTTACAATTCTTTACCGAATTTTATTCACTCAGTTATTTTTAAGCTCCAAAATATCTCAAGAACTTGATCCTCAGCAGCAATTCGAGTAATAGATAGAGAAATCATCCTCTAGGACATTATCATTCTTATCTAGCGTAAGAAAATGTAAGATAAAGTATGGGATAGGCTGAAACAAAGGGAAGAATTTATTATACTTTATCCGTGCAAGGCAAATAGAGACGGAGGTTCCTGGAATGAGTGAAAACATCCGAATGCAGAGATGTAATCCTTGTCAAGTTGCAGTTATGCCTAGTCAACATGGAACAACACGGTTTCCATGCCCATCTTGCGGAATGATCCCTATTATTCGTTGTGAACGATGTCGAAAATTAGGGAACCGATATACCTGTCCTAATTGCGGTTTCACAGGGCCCTGATGTCATTCTATTTATTATGACTAAGATTGTTCGATGATTAGCCTAGTATTTAGTCCGTTGAGGTACGATTATGTCAAATGTTCTATCGATATTGAAAATAATTCCGACTTCTCCAGAAATAAATCGTGATGAAATTGTGTCCCATGCACAAACCGAATTAAGAAAAGGCCTAGATTTAGAAATCCTAAAAAATGAAGAGGAACCACTTTTCTTTGGTCTATATGCCATTAAACTTTTTGTAAAGACGGCTGATTCTGAAGAAGGAACTGAAACCCTTCAAAACTTTGAGAATCGTCTTCTTGCCTTAGATGAAGTGGATAATTGCGAAATTGAAATTCAAACAATCATTGATTATTAATTTTACAATGTTTTTTAGAAATAATCTCTTTTTTTAAGGTGATAACATATTAACATTTTTGCCTCATCGATAAGTAATATTATTAGGATTCAATGGGAATCAATTTTAAAGAAGAAATAGGTTAATTATTTCGAAGTTCAACATTTTATTGATTAATGTAATAGGTTGAGTAATTTGGCAAAAGAAGTTGTTTTAAAGGTTGCTGAGGCCAGACAACGCGATGTAGGACGAGGAAAGATCCGCATGGATGATATCAACATGCGTGAGATTGGTATCACAACTGGTGACGTTGTTGAGATCCGAGGAAGACAAAAAACGGGAGCCATTGCGTGGCCTGCTTACATTGAAGACCAAGGTGCTGGTATTGTACGAATGGATGGGATAATTCGTAGGAATGCAAAAGTATCTTTAGAAGAGAACGTTCGTATCCAAAAAGCCCAGATAAAGGTTGCTAAAACAGTCAATATCGCGCCAACTCGTCAAATTTCGCTCGATTACGGATTTGAAGCTTTTGTTAAACGAAAATTACTGGGATATCCTGTTTCTAAGAACGATACCGTACTCATCCCTATTCTAGGTAGATCAATACCATTTGTCGTGAATTCAACAACCCCTACAGACATTGTACTAATCACCGATACCACGAAGTTAAATGTTTCGGAAAAGCCAATTTCCGAAACTGAAACTGGAATGCCAGGAGTTAGTTATGAGGATATTGGCGGTTTATCGGATGCTATTCAGCGAATTCGTGAAATGGTTGAGCTGCCATTAAAACATCCTGAACTCTTTAAAAAATTAGGAATAGATCCACCTAAGGGAGTTTTGTTACATGGACCACCTGGAACTGGTAAAACTCTCATTGCCAAAGCCGTTGCCAACGAATCTGAAGCGCATTTCATTCCAATTCAAGGACCTGAGATCATGTCTAAGTTTTATGGTGAATCAGAGGCCAGGTTGCGAGAAATATTCAAAGAAGCGGAAGATAACGCTCCTAGTATAATTTTCATTGATGAGATCGATGCAATTGCTCCTAAACGAGAGGAAGTCACTGGTGAAGTTGAACGGCGCGTCGTTGCACAAATTTTAGCCTTGATGGATGGATTAGAAAGTCGGGGAGAGACAATTGTCATTGGAGCAACCAATCGTCCCAATGCGCTTGATCCTGCGTTGCGACGTCCGGGACGATTTGATCGAGAAGTCGAAATTGGTGTCCCTGATAAAAATGAACGGCTAGAAATTCTTCAGATTCATACTAGAAGAATGCCAGGAATAGAGGACGTCGACATAGAGAAACTTGCAGTAATAACCCATGGATTTGTTGGTGCTGATCTCGCAGCTCTAGGTCGTGAGGCTGCTATGAGAAAGCTTCGCGAAATCCTACCTGATATCAATCTAAGTGATGATACAATTCCTCCAGCAGTTCTTGATAACTTAAAAGTGGAGGATCAGCATTTTGAGGATGCGTTGAAGGAGATCCATCCCTCTGCAATTAGGGAGGTATTTGTTGAGGTTCCGAATGTAAAATGGGAAAATATCGGTGGTATGGATTCTATCAAACAAGAACTCATTGAAATCGTAGAATGGCCACTTAAACAGAAGGATAGCTTCCAACGATTAGGAATTAATCCACCTAGAGCCGTCCTTCTTTTTGGAGCACCTGGAACTGGAAAAACCTTATTAGCTAAGGCATTAGCAACAGAGAGTCAGGTAAACTTTATTAGTGTAAAAGGTCCCGAACTACTCTCTAAATGGGTTGGAGAAAGTGAAAAAGCAGTTCGAGAAGTATTTCGGAAAGCACGAACCGCATCACCAGCTCTGGTTTTTTTTGATGAGATTGATGCTGTTGCCACCCGTAGAGGAGCAGGTGACTCATCTGGAGTTAATGAACGCGTCATCAGTCAACTCTTAACTGAATTAGCGGGAATAGAACCTTTACGAGATGTAGTAGTTTTAGCAGCAACAAATCGCCCAGACATGATCGATCCTGCTCTTCTCAGACCAGGAAGATTTGATCGTGTTGTCTATATTCCTCCTCCTGACGAGGAAAGCCGTAAATTAATCTTAAATATCCATACAAAGAATATGCCATTAGCTGAGGATGTTGACCTAGATCGGTTAGCAAAGGAAACCGAATATTATGTAGGAGCAGATCTCGAAGCTATTTGTCGCGAAGCAGGTATGATAGCTCTTCGTGAAGGCTTAGATTCTAATATCGTTGAATGGCGCCATTTTGAGGCCTCTCTGTCGAGAGTTCATTCCTCCTGTACCCCAGAAATGATGAAATGGTATGAAAACCAAGAATCTCAGTTCAGACGAAGAATAGCTATTGATTCTCAACCCACAGTTCCCCTGTTTGGATAATACGAACACTAAACGACTTTATAACAAATTACGAACTCTTTCAATTTGTATTTCTTAAAAGATAATTCAAGAAAAATTACTCCAGAGAAAATTATTAAATTTACCAAAAAATTCATTAGAAGAACAATATTTGAACCTTTAATGTTTTTATCATTTAGACTTAAACTTTAATCAATACAACTCCTCACTGATTGGCTATAGATACAAAATCTCTCAGTTTTGATCTTTCAATCTCTCTTATAACAGCCCCTAAAAGGTAACAAAGATGGTAGCAAATAAGTATCCGTATTGGAGATCATTTCCCTTAACTTTTTCAATTATGAATATTGTTGAACGTCGTGAAGGTATCCTATTAGAAGATGACTTAATTCGTTTACTAGAAAATGATGTTGGAGAATTCTCAGAACGGGAATTGAACCAAGCTCTAATGAAATTAGAAATTAAAGGACTAATCCATGTTCAATCTATCAAAAAGAATCAGCGGATGATTAAAAGGGTCGAGAGCGATCAGAAATTTCTGGCTGTGGGCGAGGATTGAACCGTTCCTCTGACTCTAGTGGGTTCTCGAATCCAAGATTGTCTAGGAGCTGACATACGGGACATACATCATGGGTGGAAACTTCACCACACTTTTGACATAAGAATGGGGGTTCTAGATTCGATATCTGAGGAAAGTATTTAGTGAGGGAATCATGAAAATTTACTATATTTCGTAAAGTACTTGGACGGTTTTCCTCCATCTCTGAGAGAAATGTCCTGATATCATTTCGCATTGCAGAGTGGGCATAAGGACAGGGATAGGAATGATATTCCAGGTCTTTTGCATAGGCATAGAGAACAATTTCAGGCTCAGTTACACGGACAAACGGTCGTATACGGGGAATTAATGTTTGGAATTTCTGAATGGGAAAACGAGAAAAACGAATGAATTTACTAGAATCTCCTCTCAGTAGATTCAATAGGATAGATTGCGCTTCATCATCCAAATTATGAGCTGTAGCGATTTTTGTAGCATTGACCTGTCGAGCAGCATAGTTCAAAGCTCGACGACGTAGTATACCACAAATCGAACAAGCTGGCAAAGTATGTTTCTTAGAAAGGCTTTCTTCAATTATTTGATCTAACGTTGCGCCATAAATAGTCTTGAAGGACATAATGATATGAGGAATCTGATATTTCTTTGTAAAAGTCCGAGTTATTTCTAAACATTCATCTTGATATCCTTTAATCCCTTCATCAATAGTCAATGCTGTCAAATTACAATGTGGAAATCGTTTTATTAGCTTAGAGAGGATATTAAGAAGAACAGTGCTGTCTTTTCCACCCGAGTACCCTAGTCCAATGTGATCCTTTCTATTTAACATGTTATAGCGATTAATAGTCTTTCTTACGCGATTCTCAATTAGCTCTGCAAAATGCGTTTTACAATACACTTTCTTGGATTGTAGATCCCGTGTATAAGGAGGATTTGGACAACAATTTGTATGTGACATACTCTAATCTTCGAAAAATTTTATTATGTCAATGAACCCCGAATATTCACTATAAAAGGGGGACAAATCTGATCTGCTGTTTTAATACCGAGATTAACAGCTTCTTCAGCTATTTTTTGCACGTCATAGTTAGAAAATGGGGATAATTCCAAATATAGATCAATATTTATAACTAGCTCTCCATTTTCTGTTGTTTCAAGGCTAATATCAATCAAATCTTGGTCTAAATCTTCACCAACTTTCGCTACAATAAACTGGTGAATCTTATTATACAATTGATCAAGTATCTCATCCAGTTCGCTAGCCATCAATGACTCCACGTTGTTTGTTCAAGTGGGTTTAAAATTTCACCATTTAATTCGATGGTTGTTGCAAATCACTTAACTCTTCACTTAATCGAGCTTGTAACTCCTCTAAGCGTTTAATGTTCTGCGCTTCTTGTGAAGAAAAGCTCTTTTGTTTGAGCTCTAGTAACTCAGCTCGCTCCGTTAATTCTTTAAGAACATCACTACCCTTTTTCGGGAACATAACAGATCCTACAGTTTTCCAAACTTCAGCATCAGAATCCAACTTCTGTAGTTCCTTTTTTGTCATCTCAATTTCAGAAAGGGTTCGAGAAATTTCAGCTTGCTGAATTCGTAGGTTCTGAATAGTTTGTTCTAGCTGTCGGAATCTTAAGAGTTGTTCTTGCTTAGCAGGAGAGAGTTCACGGAACGACATTTTTGGTACCACAAGTTATGAACACGTTGTTTGAATATTTCCTGTTTGAACATCCAAGTCTACCTATTAATTATAAGTTTGTTTTGAGACAGTCATGACTACTTTCGTCATGGCCGAGATCCATCGCAAAATAGAACTAATAGTTGCTTTTGCTGCATTGATATCGTGAGCAGTGATATTAATTTTTATTTTATGGGATCTTAACACAACGGATACTTTAGACCGTTCAAAGAGCTGTTCCTGAATCTCTGGTAACAAGGATGTAAAGATAATTCGAGCTTGATCCTCAGAATTGTATTGAATAGAAAAATTTACTTCAAGTTTGCTACTCACTGCTACCACATTCTGTAGAGATATGAATAGTATAAACATAGAGTGACATTGTGGAATCCTTCTGAATAGCGTCTCCAATAAGTAAATTTGGTTTTTCTTGTCTAAAACTAATTGTTAATAGTTTCTTTGCATGAATGCGCTTTGAATACTGTATAATGTGTTGAAAAAAGTCCAAAAGTCTGTTTTTAATTATTTCATTTACTTCCTCAGAAAAATCGAAGTGGACCTTCTCAATGGTGACTCTTCGTTTCTTATCATGTTTTCGCAATGAGATTATATTGGTAATTGTAATGTTAGCTTTTATTGATTGAAGTTTTTTTCCTATTAAATAGGCTTTAACTGTAATTAAGTCCTTCTCTGTAGTTCCTTGAAGAATAAGAAGCCGAGAAATTTGATTATTCCAACAATAAGTGAAAATTTTGCTTAAACTTAGTGATCCTCGGTTTAATCTCTGTGACTTGGGTAAAGAGAGAGAGAGAATTTTGCTCACACGACGTAGGTAGTGAGTGGGATTTCGAGAGGTTGTAATTAACATATTGGACGAGACCTCTCATTGTCCATTCTAATTCAAGCTAGTTTTTGTGGATTAATTTGGGTAACAATTGAAAAGAAAATCATGTTTCAGTTTGATCAGATAAACGTTTTGCTGTTCGAAGAGCAATTTTTCCTCCAGGAGTCTCTGGAGCCCACGATCCACCAGTGAAACGAAAACCACAGAAAGAACATTCCCAAATTCCAATTGAAACACGACTTACCTTATTTGAGTTACAGGAAGGGCAGATGTGTTTGATTTTCAGAACACTTTCAATTTTTCTAATTCTTTTGCGAATAGTAGCACCATACCTAGGACCGAACCGGCCGGTGGATCCTACTTTCTTAGTTCGTCCCATTGTTATCACGCTTCCGTCTTTCAGAGTAGGTTAAAAATCGAACCGAAACATTTCCTTAAGCTCTGTAACTTGCGAGTTTTGTTCAATAAGTTCATGTAATTTCTTCGCTTGACTTGCTGCTTTCTCTAAAATAGACAGTATCTCCTCTTCTAAGAAAATTCCTGATTCTCCTTTCTGCAATGAACATACTAAACCTTCATTAGTGATTGCTACAGAAAATCGTGCGCTTTTTCCTCTATCCTCAATCAGGTCTGGGTCGTACACAATGAATTCATCAATTTTGGCATATGTAAGACTAACAACACAACCTTTTCTTGGTAAAGGTTCCGTCTCATCTAATAAGGTGACTTCTTCGGTCTCCTCATCAATTGAAACCTTTTTAAATCGTGTATTAGCAAGAGCTGCCATTGCTGCAATGGCGGAGGCATCAATTAAATTACCTCCATCGTCAAGTACATAAATATCAACAAAGAGAATCCATACTGTTTTACCTGGAATGACGCATAATTTTGGATCATCCATTGGAATTATCTTGCTTTCACGGATTCCACGATCCACAACACGAGCCATTTCGATTGCCTCTGGACCTGGCGGACCACTCTCACGTGATGGTGAAGAAATAGGAGATAGCTCAATATTCACAGTAATCACACCATCATTCGGTGTATCAGGGAAAGGGGAACCTAATTGAGCTTTTACACCAGCTAAAATCACAGTTTCCCCCCATCTAACCATAGCTGAACCCTCAGCCTTTTTAATAACATTAGGTACAATTTGAATCTGACGTCCCTCCCAAAAGCCCCGACCATCCTTTCGATCCCCCTTAGCAAGTAAATCAGTTAAATATCTTCTTTCTAAGTTACCGATAATCTCGTTCGAACGCATTACTTTCTCACCTACTCTTCTTCCTCACCTAGCTCATCTAGGGATTCTTTAATTTGAGAATATTTGGCTAATAGGGCTTTTCGCTGCATTTGATAAATTTGGCCAATAGCTGTTTTTGAAAGTTTAAGCCCTTCTTCAATCTCTTCCAGAGTAAAATTACCATCACATTGAAGGAGTGTTAGCTCTCCAGAATTATAAATCATTGCAACTGGCATATCCCCTTCACCCTCCTTATCCTCAATATCGGAGAGATCAACTACAATTTTTCCTTCAACTTTCCCAACAGCACAACCAGTAAGTAGGCCTCTCATGGGAATACCAGCATCTGCCAATCCTAATGAAGCAGCAGTCAACGCAGCGCAGCGAGTGCCTCCATCTGCATCTAAAACAGTGATGAATATATCTATTGTCCCAGTAGGAAATTTTTCCAAAAATAGAATAGTGTTAACCGATTCTGCTAAAATTTTACTAAGTTCATACTCTCTACGGCGGGGAGCTGGACTTTTTCGTTCTCCTACTGAGAAAGTAGCTAGACGATATTCAACACGTACGATTGCTCTGTCAGGTAATGCAAGATGTTTCGGATGCAATTCCCTTGGACCATAAACAGCACATATTATTTTATTATTACCCCAAGTAAGATAACAACTTCCATCAGCTCTGTCAAGAACTCCAGTTCGCATTGTTATTGGCCTGAGTTCATGTAGTTCACGCCCATCTAACCGTCGTCCATCTTCGAGTATAAGAGAGGTAATTTCTTCACTCATCTTCTTCACTTCTTTAAGTCAATTTTATCTTTTCTTTTTTCCAGGAACTCGCGAATTCTATCAGTAAGTCCGCTAGTGTGGGCCTCCGCTTCGATTTTTCGGATTGCACACTCTACTAAGTTTTCGATCTCAAGGTTGTAAGCTATAATGATTATCCTGCCATTTTGACCAACTTCAATTTGACTATTGGTCATGTTTTTCAATAACTGGATCATACTTCCCTTTTTTCCAATAATTCGTGGGATTTTTACAGGATCCACTTCAATTAATCGGCCGTTATTAATTTTGCGAAGTCCACGCCCCTGCATTGTAAGAACAGGATCACGCATCCTATCAAAGTAAGTAATTTGAGCTTTAATTATATCTCCAGTTTGCAAAATCTGGTCAAGACTCTCTCTGAGAGCATCAAAGTCTCTATCGATAACATTACCGACTCTAAGTGTCCCAACATAAGGCCCTCGTATATCCACATTCCATGAAGTGAGGCTAACCCTGCTAATCTTACCAATAACGATATCTCCTTCCAGCGGGATATAACATCCTTCTAACGGAATTACTCCAATTCTATTTTTTTTAATTTGAGCTAGTCCAATCATGGACGCGTATATTTCGATCTCATGATTAATCTTTTTACGAAAAACTCCCCCACCAACTTTTAATCCAGGACCATGAGCTAAGATTTCACCAGGGATGACTAGCTGATTCCTTGTTACCAAAATCGTCATTCTATCCACTTCTTTTAAAAAAATCTATTAATAAAGTAGCATCATCAAGTTTAGAGATTATAATCGAATTCTTTCCATAATTTTAATCTCAGCACGACCTTTTGTCATGCTTTGAACTCTTTCCATGAATTTCCCTTGTATTCCAGCTGCGACAGTCACTACTGCAATCCAATGTCCGTCATTCTGCCATTCATCTTTCTCAATTTGAGCATTACGTTTTATTTCGCCATATGCTTTCCCTGTAAACTCAGGTGGTATTTTAACCGCGAGTTTCACTGTTTCCATGCTAATGGGTAGGACTCTCCGCAGTTCTTTGATAATGTCCTTTAGCTGACTTTCAGCAGGCGATGTTGGGTCTATCATCACCTTTACTTCCTTCATAGCATTCTCAATACGGAGAGGAGGATGAGGGGTTCGTGTCTTGGGGTTAATACAAGTTTTAGCGAGAAGTGTTACAATTTGTTTACGTTTCTTTTCAAAGAATTCCTGTCGTTGTTCTGTTGTTAAATTAAGCTCTCCTTTAATAAGGACTTTTTCAGCAATTTTAACCATATCAGTAGTGTCAAAGCAATGTAAAAGAATCTCATCAGGGGCTTTTTCACCTTTACTGGCATTTCGAAAAATTTCATCCATTTCGAGAATGTCTGTGATGCTGATTGTATCACCCAACAATCCCATCTTATATTTAAGAGCTAATTCTGGATTAACTATTATTTCAAATCGATTTCCTTGGAACTTTGCCCGAACAACCGACTTTCCTGTTAAGTCAACCCTACGCGCATCTCGTAACACTCACACATCTCCTACAACTGTTTAATAAGAGCAATGATTTCTTGTTTTTTTAAATACTCAATAGTCCGAGTTGCTTTAGAAATCACAGCAATTTCTATCATTTCTGCATCTAAAGGGCCTTCAGATACTTGGTTGAGGGCTTTTAAAGCAAGTAGGTTTCCCTCTTCCATTGTCTGAGCAATTTCTTGGTATTCACCTTCTAGAAATTCAATAATTGCAGGCGCACTCGAACCTATTGCAGTTGCACGGTACCCCCAATAGCTTCCACTAGGTTCAGTCATATACAACTGGGGACCTAACATCTCATCACACCCAGCTATTAACAACGAAACTCCAAAAGGCCTTACTCCTGCGTGTTGAGTGTATAACTGTTTAAGATTCGCTAGTCGGCGAGTGAGAGCTTCTACTGTGATTTCTTCATAAAATGTAATCCTATGAATTTGTGCTTGAATACGTGCTTGATTTACAAGGACATGTGCATCAGCAGTTAACCCTGCAATTGCAGCAGCAATATGATTGTCAATCGCAAAAATTTTTTTGACCATATCTTTCTCAACGAGAGAGGTATGTAATCGCTTTTGAACTGCTAAACAACATCCCTCACCAGTTTTTATACCTATGGCTGTTGTTCCACGTTTAACAGCTTCAATGGCGTACTCAACCTGAAATAAACGTCCATCAGGACTGAAAATGGTACTCCCTCTATCATAACCTAAACCCTTTGGCGCAAACAATTCGTAAAAACCACCAAAAATAACTCTATTCTTATTACGCTTTCACTTCCTTCGAATTTAGTTGTAATATATAACAACCTAGGACAATAACAAACCCTAGCCGCTATCCCCGTTTTTGAATTCCTCTTTCCCAGTGTAAATAGAACTTCCTATATTAACAGCGTCAACAGCAGTACGGTTAATAGTTCCTTTATAATCCTTGGGAAAACCACAAGTTCACGATATAATTTTCATATCTCGAACTGTTTTCGTTATTTTAGTCTAATTTTCTTATTCTCTTATATTAATGTGATTAAATCCTCCCTGCCAATAAATTACTTCTATTTATCTTCATATCGAAGTCTTGGGTTCTCTTGTGAGGGATTCGAGTAATTTTGGCTTGAATTATAATGAAGTCCTTAGAGAGGACAAGATAAATATTTATTTGGTGTGTCATTCTGCCTCCCAACGCTGTGGATATGCAGAGTTTTTGTCACTATCATCACTAGCATTTAAATTTTTAAAACAGGGCGCCGACCCTGTTCTAAAAAGCGTAAAACGTCCTAAACTCCTTCATTTCACAAAGTTGGTGTTTCAATTATGTCATATGAACCTAAGAAAGTCGGTAGTATAAGAATAGGTCGTTATATCATAGATCCAGATTCTAATGAACCCTGTAAAGTCATTTCCATAGATAAAAGTAAACCTGGCAAACATGGGGCAGCGAAGGCCCGAATGATGATGGTAGGTCTATTTGACAACCAAAAAAGGCAATTTATTTCTCCTGTCGATAAAAGAGTGAATGTCCCCATTATAGAAAAGCGAATTGGTCAAATTACAAATGTTGAATCAAATACTGGTTTTATGCATGTAATGGATACCGAAACTTATGATAGCTTCGTTGTAGATTCTCCTTCCGATGAAGATTTAAGTACAAAACTTAATAAACTCTTCACAGATGGGAAAACAGTTGAGATTGAGTACTGGATCGTCATGGATCGAAGAAAAATCATGCAAGTAAGAGAAATGTCTTTTTAACTAAAATAAAGTGAATTTCCAGGGTGTAACTCCGTTGGTGAAAGTATCACGAATTGGAATTTTCTCCCAGGTGCTCTTTCAAGAAACTGTTGACATTATTCATGATATCCTCTCCGTTGAGGAATGTTCATCAATTTCTTTTTTCTTAAATCCAGAATTATTTGATTTCATGACTAGAACTAATCCAGATTCTTTTCACAGGTGTCACCAAGAATCTTTGGAGTATATGAAAGTCGATTGCATTGTTTCAATAGGTGGAGATGGAACCATCCTCAGAATCGCACGAACTAGATCTGATATTCCTATTCTATCTATCAATAAGGGAAGAAAAGGATTTATGGCAGAAATCGAACCTAAAGATGTCATTTCGAGTATCAAACAATTTTTAACTGGAAAATTCAACTTAGAAGAGCATAAACGCATTGAAGCTTTGATTGATGAAAATAGTATGGGGTCAGCGATTAATGAAATCGTTATTACTTCCGTGGATTTGTTGAAACCTATAGATTTTCGTGTTTTTGTCGATGATCTAGTAATCGCAAGTTCCTTAGCGGATGGAGTAATTATTGCCACAGCAATAGGCTCTACGGGTCATTGTCTATCCAGTGGGGGGTGTGTAATAGATCCAAACCTTGATAATTTTGAGATCTCTTGGATAAATCCTATTAATCTGGCAATTCGCCCCATTATCTTAGGTTCGTCACGTGATATTAAGATTCGATGTGCCACTCGAATTAATCCCATTAAACTAGTAATTGATGGTCAGATTAGCTTAGAATATAATCCTCCTATTGAAGTTACTTTTCGTTCCTCGGAAGAGACAGTTAAATTTTTTCGTTCGCGTTCATTCTTAGCACGATTACGACAACATTTCAACCCAGAGATACGAGAATAAGTGTGAGCTCTTTGGAATCGAATATATTCGTGTTGGACGCAACAGCATTTATTGGACTAGATTTTCCAGGCCTTCAAGCGATTCCTAACGCAGTTTTTTTCACTACTTTGAATGTTGCTTCAGAGCTAAAAGACTTTCGATCTCGGATGAATTTGGATATATTAAAACAATCTGGTCGCTTACAATTTGGCACATCTCGAAGTGAATTATTAAATGAATTAAAGAAAAAAATCCAAAGAATTGATCCGCAGACTCCGCTTTCCCCTATTGATATTGACATTCTTGCCTTAACACTACAACTAAAAGGTACATTAATTTCTAATGACCTTAATTTACAAAATGCTGCTCTTTACCTTAGAATTCCTATTAAGGTTATCAGTGGAAGGAAAATTACCCATCCCCGAGAATGGCAACTAAGATGTACCAGTTGTATGAAAATTGAAGAAAATTCGTTACAAATTTGCTCATTCTGTGGGGGAATTCTGAAACGAGTGCCAATTGAGACTCCTAAACCGAAAGCAGAATAAATAGAATAACAATAAAAGTTCGATTGAAAATCGAACTAATGAAGATATTTTTTCCCGAGGAAGACAAAGTTGCCAGAAGAACTAAAATCTAAAGAAGAATTTATGACCACACTTGGACTAGCTTCAATTTGTTATGTTAAACGACTGAAAAATTCAGAAATTGTCAAATTGAAGCTTAGGACAAAAAAACGCTTATATACCTATAAAACAACTCCAAAAGAGGCAAATGAGATAGTTCAAAGCCTTAATATCCCTGTCGAAGAAGTTTGAAGAATAATATCGACAAATTCCTTTCGAACCCAATCATCCTATTTTCTCTAAGTTAATTACTATCACCTGAATGAAATACACTTCTGGTGAAAAAGGATCAAATCCGGTACTTGCTGTGGCATAGCTGGTGCCATCTCTGCCTCCACTGTTCAACAGTACGTTGCTTCTCAGATAAAATAGTCAAATACTTCTCTTGATACTTCCTACAACGATTGAAATCGTTTGTTTCTTTGTCTCCCCCTTTTATGAACACGTGACTTCGAGTTATTCATGATATTCAGAAGTAATAGTCTCGAGTAGGGAAAGGACATTCCAAATAGTAGTTCTCGCGAAAAGAGGACAGTTGGGATCCTGGCTGATTTCATCTAAGATCGAAATTGCCAGATTGGCACGCACTTCGGGAGGATCATCATCTTGGGTATTCTTACCAGAAATAGCCATGAAGGCTTCCTTCGCAGCTCTTCGGATATTCTTCGGAACACTATGGTCAGAAGAGATTTGTTGTAACAACATCTTAGAATTCTCAATCTTATCCTCCATTGTAGATCACGCCTGTCTGAATAATTTTTTCGTACTGATATTGCTGTCGTTTTGACTCAAAAATTTACCTAAAAATTTGCTCAGAAATAAACAAGGAGGTATCAATATCCAACCTACTGAGCAATTGAAACTAAATAACAAATTTTAGAAAAACCTTTCTTTTTGGAGATTAGATGAAAAATATGGTCACAATTTAAAGCTATATTAGGATTTATTCTTAAAAATTTAATAAAAAATATTCCTCTTTGTATGAAACAAGAGCCTTCTAGTCATATAGGATAAAATTTTAGCGCACTTCACTTTGAAAACTGCCATGGGGCCTTTATGATATATCATTTCCATTTAAAACACTGACAGAACAAGAGTTATTATCATTTAGTTTTGAATCCAATAGAAAATACTATAAATATTGAGTGCTTATCCGGTAATCCTGAATCTAGAAAGCCCCAACAGGCTTATATTCGGAGTAATGAGGCAATTGGACATCGAAGATATCGAAGATGAAACTGAGGGGGATTTGTATATTATCTATGACCTCATCATCAACGGAAGCGGGCTTATCTGTTCTCATTGCGGGAAGAGATTTACTGTTGATGAACTTTTTGAACAGAAAATTGTCGTTGGAAATGAGGAAGGATACATCACCCATATTGACTGTTTATTGGGGTATGTAATTAAAGCAGAGCCTATTATCTCCTCAGGTCTGGCCCATGGCCTCTTTTCAGAGTCCCAAGTTCGCCAAGACTTATTGTCTCGGCCACTTGAATCAATAATTCTAGATATCAGCCGTGCATGCTCGTTCAAGCGATTGTCCCCATTAAAACAGAACCGAGAGTGTTCGAGATTTGTTGCTTCAGAACTGAACCTAATTGCAGAAAGGAATAATCATAACTTGGAACTCCTTCTCAACTATTTAGATAACACTGTTCCTAATTCGATATATTCTGATCTCAATTAAGTTGATAGGATTAGCGACAAACTACCTAATCCATTATTGAGAAGAAATCGAACGGTGAAGAGAATGAAAGTTGATCTTTCGAATATCCCAAAATCAGAATTGATTGATGATATTGTAACTCTCATTCAAGAAAAAGAAAATATAAAAGCGAAAAAGGAGGGGAAAATTCTAGAAATTGAGGGTTTACCATCACGAAAGGTAAAATTCTATATAAAAAAAGTTTTAGGGCAAGCTGATTTACAGGGTTATTTCAAAGTCATTTCCCAAGGTGACTATTTTGAAGTTCTTTTTTGGAAATTTCCTGAATGAACTACGCGATTTTGATCCATAATTTCCTAATCTTAAGTTTACCCCACTAAAAAGGAATTCAAATGACAATTATGATGAAAAAAACCCCTTGGGGAAGCATTTATACTGCCTCACTCTCAAAAGGTTGTCAACAATGCATTACCGGCGAAAAACTTGTAGTTTTAGTTACTACAGAATGTTCTAGTCACTGTTTTTATTGTCCTTTAAGTTACGAACGAAAAGCATCTTCTTATGCATTTGCCAATGAGAGGCCAATTAAAAGCATTGATGACCTGATTTTAGAAGCCTCTATTATGGATGCTAGGGGTGCGAGTATGACTGGGGGAGATCCGCTAGAACATCACTCTTTCTCACAAACACTGGAATTTTGTCGTGTTCTACGAAGAGAAATAACGAGAGACTTTCACATCCATTTGTATACCCGAGGAAAAGAACTCACCCCAGAAATCCTTTCCAAGTTAGCACCTCACGTTGATGAGATCAGATTTCATGTTCTTAATCTCCAAAAAGACCTAATAAAGGTGAAGTTAGCTACTCAATTTGAGATTGATGTCGGAATAGAAGTGCCTATAATACCCACGAAAGGATTCAGCTACTACCGTGATCTTCTAAACCATTTCGCAGCTATTCTTCCAGAAAAGGATCAGTTCTATTTTGTTAACCTAAATGAGCTTGAGATCAGTGAGACCAACTATAGGAACCTATTGGCTCATGGTCTAAAGCAGGATCAGAATAATCTATCATCAATAGAAGGAAGTGCTGAATTAGGAGAAGAAATCGTTAAATGGGCTTCAAATTCTGTTTCAACCCCCGTGCATTTCTGTTCTTTGTCTACTAAGGATTCAATACAATTACCAAACCGTATATACCGGATAGCCAAGAATGTCAGGCTCTCTTCTGATGTAATAATTCCTGATGGTCCAGATAAAGGTTTATTACTGCGGGGTGTGATTCAATCGCCCTCTACAGATTTAGACTATCTTCGCTGGACATTAATTGAGGAATTGGAGATTCAAGAAGATTTGATTCATGTTGACCCGCGAAAAAAACGTCTTCTAACAAATGCGGCCTTACTAGACGAATTGAAAAACGAAATTAAAGCAATATTTCCTGATGTCAAGCTAGGGATTGTAGAGGAATATCCAACGTATGATAACCTGCAAACAACCTTCATCCCTCTAGATTGAAGAAGTTTTAAATTAGCTAAAGCAATTTGGAGCTGATCTTTCAGAGAAGTCTGAACAGTTACACTACTTATTTCCTTGGAAATTCCTTCTTTTAAATTAATTAATTATATTAAATTTGAAACTCTAAGAAAAGGAGTTTTGAGTTTATATCTAGGATCTCTCCTAACTGCTATGAATTTTCTTAATGTACATGTTTCCATGGTTG
Source organism: uncultured archaeon (assembly GCA_964485715.1). Taxonomy (GTDB): domain Archaea; phylum Asgardarchaeota; class Heimdallarchaeia; order Hodarchaeales; family Hodarchaeaceae; genus Hodarchaeum. The sequence continues at coordinate 5 of CAZALJ010000005.1, read as the reverse complement.
TTTTT
>CAZALJ010000004.1:6933-22817 GCA_964485715.1 uncultured archaeon | reverse complement strand
GTGGTATTCATCCAAGAGAAGCTTCGGAATTTCTCGCCAAGCATTTTCCAAAATTATTGGAACAGATTTTCGACGTACTCCCCTTTAAAATGAAAAAAATAGATGCTATTGCCTTTTCACAAGGACCAGGTCTGGGGCCATGCCTTAGAATAACAGCTACTATTGCACGAGCTGTTTCTTTGTTACTAAAAAAACCATTAATTGGTGTAAACCACTGTATTGCTCATGTTGAACTCGGGAGAATGGTTACACCAGCTCAAGATCCAATGGTTCTTTATGTGAGTGGGGGAAATACTCAACTTATTACTTTTTTAAATGGAAGATATCGTATCCTGGGAGAAACGCTTGATATTGCTATTGGTAATGCATTGGACACGCTTGGGAGGAGTTTAGGACTCCCCCATCCTGGAGGGCCATACATTGAACGTGAAGCAAAGACTGGTCGAAATTTACTTCCTCTTCCTTATGCAATAAAAGGAATGTCTTTTTCTTTTTCAGGCGTAGTAACAGCTGCTCAAAAGCTTATTTCGAAGCATGCTATCTCAGATATTTGTTATTCTTTTCAAGAATATACTTTTGCTGCATTAGCTGAGGCAACAGAACGGGGCCTATCATGTACCAAAAAACATTCTCTTTTATTAACAGGTGGAGTGGCAGCAAACATAAGACTGCAAAAAATGATGCAAGAAGTAGCATCAGAACAAGCTGCCAAATTCTTTGTCGTTCCAAAAAATCTTGCAGGAGATAATGGAGCAATGATTGCTTTAGCTGGCGTAAATATGTTCAGAGAAAACGACTTTACTTCAGTTAATCAAAGCCACGTAAAACCCCGCTGGCGAACTGACCAAGTGGAAGTGAATTGGATACATTGATAATCAAACAAACAGATTTTATAGCTAAAGGGGCTGAAGCGATAATATACCGTGGTTCATTTCTTCAAACTCCAATTATTCTGAAGCATCGGATTCCAAAGACTTATCGTTTGCCACAAATAGATCAAATGATTCGCTTAAAACGATTAAGAGCAGAAGCTCGAATAATGACTGAAGCATGGAAAATTGGTATCCGTGTTCCCATTCTTCTCGGAATTGATTCTGATAACTATATTTTACTGATAGAGGAAATACAAGGAGAAATCCTCTTTTCGTTAATGAACTCGATCCCTCTCACTCAATTAAAATTAATATTTGAGGGAATAGGACAACAGGTTGGGCTTCTTCATGAGAATGATATTATTCATGGAGATTTAACTGTCTTTAATATCATTATTAGAATGGAAGACACACCATGGTTGATCGATTTTGGACTTGGACAAGTGTCTACGGAAATAGAGAAAAAAGCCGACGATTTACTTACTTTCTACAGTACATTAAAAGCTATCACCCCATATTATCAAGTCTTAATTGAAGTATTTCAGCTTGGATATTTCAAGGCATTTGAGAAAGGCAGGAAAACTTTTGAACACATGAAAAAAATTCAAAGCCGGGCTAGATATATCGCAAGAGAAGAGCGACTAGAGTGATCAGAGCATAAGGAGCGTTAATCCATGAAATTTAAGATTTTCATTGAAAAACCTAAAATTGTAGATCAATGTAGTGTATTCATTGGCGGATGGCATGGACTGGGAGAAATAGGATACATTACAGTTTCTCATGTAATCAACGAACTTAAAATGCAACGTGTCGCCACCATCATGTCAAGTGGAGCCCCACCATTCATTTCTGTTCAAGATAACCAGTTGAGACTTCCATTCGAAATTTATAGTAAGGAGGATCTAGATTTTGCTGTTTTTATTCCTCATCTCCAACCATATCGTCATGTACAAATCGAATTTTCAGAAAAACTCTCTGAATGGATATTAGGCCATAATAACTTTGAAATTGCTTATTTTGTGGGGGGTGTTGATATTCATCTGAAAGTTTCAGACAATCCTCTGCAATATATTCCAAGCCGTGCACTTTTTTCCTATTCTTATTTACCAGATGGATTTACTGAGGAAGTTAACTCGAATCTACTAGACTCTGGATTGTTTGTAGCTGGCCCTCTGGCCATTATGCTGGGATATCTTGACATGAACATGTTTCCTGCAGTCGGTCTTCTTGCATATGCGGAGAGAGAGCGTCCTGATCCTTTGGGAGCTGTTGCTGCTATTGAAAAACTCAATACCCTTTTGAGTGTAAAGGTTAAAACTGAAGCATTAATAAAAAATGCTCGTGTAATCGAAGAGGAAATAAAACGACAATTGGCTCCTATGGAGGAAACAGATAAAGATAAGTTATCCTCTAGACGGATGTACACATGAAATTATCGAAAAAGTAGACATATCCAAGGATTTTCATATCAGTACATCAACAATTCCTTTGTTATGTAGAAGTAAGCTAGGTTTTTCGAAAAGAATCGATACTACTTCCCAAATCGCCGTTGTCGCGATTGATATGTACGAATAGCTCGCCATAGATCAATTTTCCGAAAACCAGGGAAGTAAACATCTGCAAAGTATAGCTCACTATAAGCTGATTGCCAGGTCAAAAAACCAGAAAGTCGTTCTTCTCCCGAGGTTCTAATGATGAGATCAGGATCAGGAATTCCATTAGTATAGAGATGATGTTCAACTACGACTTCATTTATATCATCTACAGTCATTTCCCCTTTTTCGATCTTTCTAGCAATCAACTTAATCGCGTCAATCATCTCTGCTCGACCTCCATAACCAACCGCGATGATTAAAGTTGGACCCTCAGTATCATTCTGTGTACTCTCCTCTGCGTTCTTTATTGCCTCCTGAACTCGTGGAGGGAGAAGATGAGTTCGGCCAATAACTCTAATTTTCACATTGCGTTTTTTAATTTCAGGATGGGCTACAATTTCACGGAAGCTCTTTTCAAAGAGTTGCATTAACTCTTTGACTTCCTGATTATCCCGCTCAAAATTCTCGGTTGAAAAGGCATATAAAGTAACATAATCAATCTGTAAGTCGTAGAACCAGCGTAAAATTTCTTTCAGTTTCTCACGGCCTAGACGATGGCCTAAAATACTGGGTAGATTCTTTGCACGAGCATAACGTCGATTTCCATCCATGATTAACGCAACATGTTGGGGGTGAACTCCTTTTTCGATACCATCACGTATTTCACGCCATAAGCGCCTTTCATAAAGCCGATATAGAATTGAATCTAATCCAAGTTTCAATAGTTCCAACCCACGACAAGCTATGGACGTCATCCCTAACTTTTACAAATTAGATTAAAAAGAACTTTGATCCAAACTTCCGCACTTTTTTGTACGTAAGATCTTTCTTATTTTGGGGACTGAGTTATCATAATTCAACAAGGGGCTCTTCCATTTGACCCCAAATGAGAGGAAGAAAAAAGTTGGCTTTCTGAAAGATTTACCACAACTCCTTTTATTACGAATCCTCGTATTAAAAAGACACAAAAAGAGGTTTGAATAATAGTAATTTCTCCTTGCCAAATGAGAGAAAAGCTCATAATCAACGAATGCGGGGGGTGAGATTTGAACTCACGAACGCCTACGCGACTAGGACCTCAACCTAGCTCCTTTGACCTGGCTGGGAAACCCCCGCTTTAGACGATTTTATTTGTTATATCGTTTCTTATTTTGGTTTGGCCTAGGATACTCACTTTAAACCTTATTACTTATTTTCGTACTATTATTAAATATTCTTTAAGAACCGTTTTAAACTCTGGTAATGGGGTTACAGAAAATAATCGAAGCATTAAGCCCCCAGCAGAAAACGAGTAAATTTTTTCGGCACCTAGGGGTTTTGTTCGGAAATTGATGGCATTAAATACAATTTGTGTATCTGAATGATCTAAGGGCTTTTTTACAGAAGCATGGGGAATAATTTCAACTTCAAAATCCTTTACATCTTCCATTGAAACTATTTTTGAGGGAACCTCAATTTTTCCCCTTATTTCTTTCTTCTCATCGCGGAAATCAATATACAATAGATCATTGTCTGAATCATGTTCAACTCGCATTTTTTCAGCCTTGATGATCATAAATAACCACTTATTCCTCTGCAGCTTGAGTCATTGTATAACGATCAAAAATAGCACGGACACGATCAGCAACGGGTCCTGTACCTTCAACACCACTCTCAGAGACTCGAACCCTTTCAAGAACGACTATTAAACCTGCCTCATCGTAGACTTTGACATCACCAGGACGGCGAAAGATCTGTTCTAGTTCGTCTTTCAACCCCATAAGGTCGAAGGGAGCTTCTTCTAAATAAATTTCCGATATCTGATCACCATTCAAACAAATCCGATGAAGTTCAGCTGTTTCATCCTCACGTTTTGCCTTTATCAGAACACAGGTAAGAGTTTCGGGATTAACCCCTTTTAACTCCCCAACATACTTTTTTCCATTTTTGAGAATGACAGCAACCCGTTTATTCGTGAATGCAATGATTTCCTTTTGGTATGATCTTTTAGCAGCTCCTATCATGGACATCTCAAATGCCTCCAATTGGATGATTGCGGAAAGCCCCACTTAAGAAAATCTCGGCAATGAAGATGAAATATTCTTTTCTAATTGCCTAAGGCTCAGGGATTAAGAAAATTACAATCAATTTGGAAGCCATTTACAGGGTTTAAATCTTTTACCAGAAAAAGCACCGATAACTATAGAATTGAGTTAGTTTTACCTCTTAATCCTTGCTAAGTATAATGGCTAGAAATTTCCTGCTTCATTCTTTTGATATAATTTTGTAAGAAAGCTGCTGTTTTGATCGATGGGTAAAAAATGTCAGAAGACGAAATAAGGATTAGAAGTGATAAAAAAACCATTCCAATCGAGAAATCATGTCCCCAACATTTGTTGAATTTTTGATTTTATAAAGAAGGCTCTAATTTTTAGAGAGCCATCATATAAGGCACTCCGAATTGAAATAAATCATCTCAACTCTAATTCTCGTGTTTTCCTATAAAACTCCCAATCAAGATTAAGTCTCAGAATGTGTTCTTTCTTGATTCCTGAATCCAATTTCTCCCCAAATACAATTACAGTCTCCCCGACTTTTAAATCTGATAGTTCTTCTCCCTCAGTTTCAAGTTCCAAGTCTTCATGATCATCGGTAATTATTATTTTTGATTGATTGGTATTCTTAACCTTAGCAATTAACTGGAACTTTATACCAGCTGTTGTGCTTAAGAGGGACAGTATAGTAGTTTCTCCAAAGGGGATTAACGACTTCCTTCTCATTTTATCTCCTTCTTTCAGTTTTCAAATATTTTGTTGGAGATACTTGGGATCTATCAATGACACACATTAAAAATTGGATTACTCACTAATAGATGACTTGATTTGCCTTATTGTTTTATCCACGAGACAAGCTTCATATTGAAATCTCTGTATAACCTCATTAGAGGGTTTATCATGGCATTTTTTAAGTAATCCGATGACTCTTGGAACTTCTAAAGCTATTTTTATTTAATAAATATGGTTAAAGATCCAACTACTTTAAAAAAGCGCCTCCATTACGCTTAATACGCTCCCTCGGCGTACACTTGATGATGAACATGCTGTTTTGTGAATGTGGTGCCCTTCTAGTTCCTGATAAGCAAGCAGATGGAAAAATTCAGATGAAATGTCCTGCTTGTGGAAAAACAATCAGCTCAGATTCAAATGCAAAGGTGTTTGAAATTAAACAAAAAATACAACATTCCGAGCTGGAGAAAACCGTGATTATTGAAGACCCCTATGAAATTGAAACACTGCCAACTACAACTGTCAAATGTGACAAGTGTGATAATAATAAAGCTGCTTATTGGCAGGAACAAACGCGAAGTGCAGATGAAGCTACAACGACATTTTACCGTTGTGTGCGATGTGGACATACTTGGCGGGATTATGGATGAGATGTGGCTTTAAATTCTAGTTAATTTTTGAAAACTTAGTAATTTTTGTTTATACTGCAGTTTTTATCATAACTTTCATTCTTTAGATTGAAATTTCTTAACAATCACTTTGGATTTAATTTATGGTTTTTTAATGATTATTACTGCATGTTTTTTTTCAAAAAAATCTATAGAATGATACTCTCTAATTTCTAACCCAAATTTTCGCTCTAATTTTTCCATCTGTTCGGAGAATATTTCATCAGGTTTGAGAACAACATCAATACTCTGCGATTTGACAGCTAAGAAACCTAATCCACCAGATTTTAAGAATTCTTGAGCGTTTCGCCCAAATATCATTGCTTGGTCTGGTTGTGCAACATCCTGATATATTAAATCAACCTCAAAGACGAATGAAGAATATTCTTCTGGTCGTCTTGCATCAGCTAAGATCGGGATTAAGTTCGGCCTTTGTTCTGCTAAACGAAAGAATCTCCGCATCACCTTGGGAGAAAATTCAATTCCAAATAATATCCCGTCATCTAAAATGTCAGAGAAATGAGAAGCAGTTGTACCTGTTGAAACGCCGAGATATAAGATCTTTTTACCTTGAATCTGAGGTAGTTTTTTCATCCCTGATAGGTAAGCAGCTACATATTTTGACCGATAAGGATCCCAAACACGATATTCTTCTCCATTGATAGAGAGTAATTGTTCACCATACACTGAATTACCTGGTACTTTATTACGAGTCACAAGCCGAGATTTCTCAGCACTCTTCACTTGAAATAATCCATCTATACTGGTCTTTGTAAGCTTCATATTCTTCACGCTTGAGTCATATGTCTTTTCTCTATTTCACTGTTTTTTAATAGTGCTTTTTCTCCCTTTGAAATCCTTTCTTCCTTTTTTTGATGTTATTTTTCGTCTTCTTTTCTTTTGCTTACGTCTGTGTGCTAGTTGACGTTCTGAAGGTTCGGGGAATGATGATTTAATTTCTTCTACTTTTCTTTCGAATTCCTGTAAAAGAGTTGTACCGATAAATTCTCCACTAAAAAAATCAACTCTAGCAGCTATGGTTAATTTACCAGCAAGTGCTCGCGCAATCTTCCCTCGTTGATGTTTTTTAGCTGAATGAATGTAAGAGGACTGAAAAATGACCCCGTGTTTTGGTGGATCCTCTCCTGCTCTGAGGTGTCGAAATAATGCCTTTTCTGCCCCTATAACCTGTATAGTTCCTGAAGAACATTTAGCTAGGTTTTCAAGACTCCCGACAAGAGCGATTAATCGTGCTCCTAAAAGACTTCCTACAAGACACTGGAGATTTGGAGCAACTTCTTTCATACTCTCTTCGATGTATGTTTCTAAATTGTCCTTTATTTTGAGGATCTCAACTCCAAAACCTGCTAATTGTGAGATAGGATTCATATCATATGTTGAAATTTCAGTACCAAGAGACTGTTCTGCTGCCTGGAGAATGAGCTCTCGTCTTCTAGCTGACAGATGAGATAATATGTCTTCACTTAGATTGGATCGCATGGCCCCACGGGTTTTTGAGATTAATTTAATGTATTGGGGGTTATCACGCACCAAATCTTGTAATTCAGGAAAATGAATCCCATACCACTCGGATAAACGAGCATAAATCAAGTTAAGGATAGAATTTACATCGTCAATACTCTTGATTGCTTGTGCAATATAAATATCCCTCGCCTCGATTTTCTCTCTAAGGAGTATTCGAGTTCGTTGCATTGCTTTCTCACGAATAACACTAGAAATCGTAACAGAAGGTTCCATCTTCATATTATCTCGAAGATAATTAGTCACTAATACTCGAAAAGGTGTTAATTCCCCAGCACCGGCATATCTGACATTTTCAAATCCTTCTTTCCGTAAAAAATCCACAATTAGAGGGTTGTCTGAAATAATATCCTCCTCAGTTTTTTTAAGAAATTCTAAAATTTTTTCTCCATTTTTCTTAATAAACTGCTCTAACCCTTCATTAGTTACTGTTTCCTCTTCAAACCATATAGATCCAATTATTTCAGGATAACTGTCGATTTTTTCCCCAATGAGAATACCAGTAGCTACTATTAGAACACATTTCAATTTTAAACACCTGACTCTAAGAATTAAGCAAGATAATCAAGACATAAAACTGTTTCTTTTTTTGAGAACTGTTTATTTCTTTGTGGTTTTTATTAAGAAAAAAAATTAATAACAGATACTTTCTTGCATCAAATCCTGTGATCTCCTGTAGAAAATATAAAACCATTAGAAAATAGTTTCTAAGAATACAAAAAACAAAGTTAATAGCTCAGAGAAAGCATATAAAAAATTGAAGAATCAATGTAAAAACTGAGGAAACTGCTTTTGAACTAAAAAAGTGAGTGGAATCGTCAATGACACGTCAAAAAACCATAAGTATCAAAATTCCAGACCAGATACTGATTCTCATTGATAATTTTGTTCGTCTCGAACAGTTTGAATCCCGGTCTCATTTTTTAAGAATAGCAATTGAAGAGTTATTGAAACAAGAACTTGGAACATGGGATAAATTTGTCAATCAAATCAGTGAGAAATGAGGAGAGAGGCTGTTAATTAGGATGTTCTCTTTCAGTTCAACTGAAAAGCAGGAATTATTCTTAGGCACCTTAATTTTCGTTCTAGTCGAATTATCTTTATATATATCCCCCCTTCAATTAATAACAGCTTTTTTAAGTGATTTTACCTTCTTTTTAAATGAGCTCTTTATTTTAATTGTTTTATGTGTCCTGAGCATACCTCTCTTTCTTTTCCACGAGCTTTCCCATAAATTTACAGCTCAGGGTTATGGATTAACTTCTAGATTTCGACTTGACCCTAATTTTGCTTTATTTTCGTTGTTCACGATAATTCTACCAATAAAGATCATTGCTCCAGGAGTTGTGCTGTCTTCGGGCGAATATCGATTGGATACATCAGGTCGTATTTCAATGGCTGGACCATTGATAAACATCCTGATTGGAGGAGTTTTTTTAGTTTTTTCATCTTTTATGCCTCTTGACTGGGCCATGGTTGTTTTTTTACTTGTAAGTAAGTTCTCTTTTGATCTAGCCTTGTTTAACATGTTACCGTTCTATATACTAGACGGTGCTAAGGTTCTCAAATGGCATCAGACAATTTTCATCTTAATATTTTCCTTAAGCTTAGTTTTATGGCTATTTCACCCTTTAGGAATTTTAGGGGGATTTATAATTGTATAAGCTTACGCAGCAAGAACAAATAGCGCTTACGATTGGAATATTTTCAGTGATACTCCTTATTTTAGAGGTGGTATTTTTTTCATCAAATTTTTCGGAAAAAATACTCTTCTTAGGTGGTACGACAATTGGTACTTCTTTAGTAATCATCTATATCTTTATTATTCAACCGATGAAGGAAAAGATCAGAATTTCCCCTTATAATCAGTATTATACTTCTATATCTCCAACTTTCCGTCCAACCATAATCCCGCCTTCTAAAGAAGTTAAAAAAACTGTGATGAGAGGTTCATGCGGATATTGTGGAAAAAAAGAACTGATGGGCTTTACATGTAGTTATTGTGATGGTTATTTTTGTGCAGAACATCGCTTACCAGAGAAGCATGATTGCATATGGCTTAAAAACCGCTGAAAAAACCTCAATGAGAAGTAAAAGCGTGTAAAATTTCAGATAGAACAAGACTAAACACACTCAGAAGAAGAAATAGATAAAATATTGCTTGTAGTAAGTATATCCCTCCTAATTCAAGCCCCTTAAACAAACCAAGACAAAGTACCATAATATAAATTAATTCAGCAAAAAATACTTTGTCCAATGGAATTTTTTCTCTAATATTAATTACAGAGTCTTTTTGGCTATCAACAAGATTGAATTTTGGTGTCCTCACAAATTCCCCTCCTTTCTTCAATAGACCGCTCACAGTCCCTATCCCCATCCTGACTACTAATCCTGCTCCCCAAAACAGGAAAAATGGGATTAACAGAATATATCTCCTAGGTTGATTAGCACGGACTACTGCAATTACGTAAGCAATAATTCCCAGAATAGCAGCAATGGAAAATAACATTCCAAAAATAAATAAAGTATTTCTCTGAAATTGTGGAAAATAAAGTAACATTGGACTTGTTAATGTATTAACTAGGATCATTAAAGGTACAAAGTATTGAGTAAGATGAATTGTACCTTGAAAACGCGATTTATTGTTTGAATTTCGCCAGAACTGGAAAAAATTCTTTCTTACATTTTGAGAGAAACCTTTTGACCATCTACTTTGTTGTATGATCCAGCAGCGAAGCGTGGGGGGGATTTCCTGTAGATTTGTAACATTTCTCAGATAAATGATTTCATAACCACTCATTTGGGTTCTATAAGCCAGATCTAAATCTTCTGCGAGTGTCATTGAAGACCACCCCCCAGATTTTTCAATTGCTGAACATCGCCAAATGCCACCTGTACCATTAAATGTAATAAAAGCATTTCTTCTTTTACGTCCTGGTTTCTCGACGAAAAAATGGCCATCAAGCCCAATAGCCATAGAACGCGTAAAAAGGGAATAGTAAAGATTAGAATGAGCCCAACGAGTCTGAACAGCACCAATTTGATCATTATCTTTGAAATGGTGGATACTTTGCTCCAAAAAGTGAGGATTGACTTGAAAGTCAGCGTCAAAAATCACTACAAACTCGGATGCACCATGTTTTAATCCATTTGCAAGAGCACCAGCCTTATACCCCTCTCTGTTACTTCTACGAATTACTTTAATTTCAAATCCTTGTTTTTTAAGAGAGGAAACCTTGGCATCAATAATTGATGATGTTTGGTCAGTAGAATCATCAAGAACCTGAATTTGTAATTTCTCACGAGGATATAGTACTTTAGAAAGATTGGAGAGAGTACGTTGGATAACTCTAGACTCATTGTAAACAGGTAACTGAATTGTGACAATTGGTAACTCAGATTCTTCATAGTACTCTTTAATAGGAGGATCATTCCAATTGTGTGAAGAAATTGCCAGGAAAAACAAATTGATAGGATATGGAAGAAGAAGAATCCCTGAAATTATATTAACGACTAGGAGGAAAAGAAATAGATAGTCCAAATCGCATCTATCCTTCAATGCTTAATAAGATTTTAAGGACTTTGAATATTTATTGGTGGCAAGATTTTTCAGAAAGAATTGATAATAGTTTATTCACTCTTTACTGCCCTTCTGTTTATTCTCTCTGGTGATTATTATTATAAAAGTGAATTCAGAGAAGATCTCAACCCTGGAAATGAGTATTGCGGATGTAAACTCTGAATATCTTGGAGTAAATCGAATCATTTTAATGGAAAATGCTGGTAAAGGTCTAGCTGATCTAGTTTGGGAGGTTTACAATTCATCAAAAAGATCTGGCATTGTAATATTTGCAGGGAAAGGTGGAAATGGTGGGGACGGGATGGTCGCCGCCCGACATCTTTCACGAAATTTACCAATTCGTCTGTACTTAGTAGGGTCACATAAAGATATTACTAAACGATCAACACTCCAAAATTGGAAAATTCTACAAAATATGCCAGAATCAGTAGAGCTCCATGAAATAAATCATGTGGAGGATATAGCTAATCTGGATATTAATTCATCAACACTCATTGTAGATGCATTACTTGGTACGGGGATAACAGGAATTTTACGAGAGCCACTGGCAACACTGCTACATTCAATTAAAAAATGGCAGGAAAAGGGAGCTACCGTAATCAGTACTGATACTCCCACAGGGATTGATCCGAACACTGGGAAAAGAGCCAATGTGTTTTTAAAGCCGCAATGGACAGGAATATTTCACAAACAGAAACAAGGTTTAAGTTCAAAAAATGCTGGTACAATTAGAGTCATACCCATTGGAGTACCACCTGAAGCTGAGAAAATCATTGGGCCTGGTGACTTGTTAGCTCTAAAATCCCGTTCTTCTTGGTCGAAAAAGGGGGACAATGGAAGAATACTAGTCATAGGAGGAAATGAGACATATTCTGGCGCTCCTGCTCTTGCTGCAATGGGTGCGATTCAATCAGGAGTCGACTTGGTAACAATATTGACCCCTCAAAAAATCAGTTCAGCTATCCGATCTTATTCACCAGAGTTTATTGTTCACGACTATCCAGCTCCCCATTTAACGGAAGATTCACTTTCAACAGAACTAATTAAGCAAAGTGATGTTATAATCCTGGGGCCAGGGCTAGGGCAGCATCCTGATACCCGAGAAGCAGTCTCAAAGGTCTTAGCTTCAGTAAAAAAATTTGAAAAATCGATTGTGATAGATGCAGATGCGCTTAAACTTCTAGATATGGCAGAAATTTCTTCAAAAACCATCCTAACCCCTCATGCTGGAGAATTTGCAGTGCTTACAGACATTTCTATTCCTAGTAGTGCCCATGAGTTTGATAAACGGTGTCAATTAGTTCAAGAGGTTTCAACACAATTTCCGAACGTATGGGTAATTAAGGGGCATTGGGATATTGTTACAAATAATTCAGGCTTAATCAAAATCAATAAGACTGGCACATCACGGATGACACGCGGAGGAACTGGAGATATATTAGCAGGTTTGATTGCTGGATTTGTTACACAAACAGAAATGCCATTTTATGCCGCTTGTATTGGAACTTACATCAATGGTAAAGCGGGAGAACTTGCAGAAAAGAATTTTAATCTTTCTAATCTTCTTCGCCAAATTCCTGTTGCTATACAGGAGTGTTTCGATTTTATTCAAAATGATTCAATTACGAAAATTGTACCCCGCTGACTTCAAACGCGTCGATCTCTTCAAGAATCCCATAAATTTTATGGATTGACTGGTATACATACTCCTCTTTCTTTGCGCCTGTACAAACCAGCTTTCCCGATTGAAAGAGGAGGAGAACAACCTTAGGTTCCTGCATTCGATAGATAAGTCCTGGGAATTGTTCTGGTTCATACATCGAATGTTCTAATAAGAGCGCTGCAAGCTCTAAATTGATTCTCTTCCCTAAAGTTCCAGAGGCAACGATATTTTGAACAGTAATAGTAGCTTCATGCTTCACATTATGACCTGCTTGCCGCAACAGTTCAGAAATTACTTCAACAGCTTCTTCAATCATGGGTACTGACTTTGCCCCAGTTACAACCAATTTACCGGACGAAAAAACTAGTATCGAAACCTTTGGTTTCTTGATCTTTACAACAACACCAGGAAATTGTTCTGGAATATACGAAACCTGTACATCTCCAGGCAAACGGCTAGCTGCTTTTTCTAACTTAATCTTGCATCTTAAGTCAACAGAGGCAACTACGTTTTGAACCTCAGCAAATAAGTCCTCTCGTTCTGAGTCATTAGACACGAATTCCACCAAAATAAATTAATCTTGAACCCACTAATTTCATAAGATAAAAAGAATGGAAGTTAATCGATCATTCAATAATGATTTCCCCCGATTTATAAGTGTGCTTTATAAGGTTTATAAAGGCTTGTTATCCAAAAATCATGCTAATATGGAAAAAATCAAGCTAATCTTAATTGATTAATGAGATCTGTTTTTAATCCTACTAATACTGGTTATCTAGTAGAAACATATTATAGTCGTTAATAGATGAGGAGTGAGTACAAAAAAAGGTCAGATTAACGAAACAAAGGACAAAGGGTCGGATACCCAAAGTTTTTTAACTTCAAAAACACCAAAAACAATCGTGAAGCAGGAGTCATGTTTGAAATTGGGTTTGAAAAAACTGTTTTTTTTGAACTTCTGAAAGATAAACGTGAAATTTTAGTAGAACTAGCAGATTTGGAGTCCTTTGAACTAAATTCGAGAATCTGAAAGATACCTGAAATTAAGAAAAATAATCCCTTTAGAGAAATTTTTCTAAGTTATGCATACCTCTTTCCAGATATGAGTAAACCAAAAATTATGCTAATGTTCAGGAACTTAGATTTTAATAAAGGAAAAAGTGGGGAGACTAAAAAGGAAGGTGGGACTAGAGGATGGATCATGAGATGGGTTTTCTGGGGTTTTTTCTTTCCAGCTGTCTCGCGATCCATTCCTCCTCCCCTTTTTTTAGCCAGTAAGACCCTGTTCTAATTGCCAGCGCTTGTTGGTGATGATTTTCTGGGTAGTGGAAGGGAAATCAGGGAAAAAGAATAATCAGGAAGGATGTCCCGGAAAAAAACATTAGAAGGATTTTCATCTTAACTTCAGATTTTTTTCAGGATTTTTTTCGGCTGAATGATAATTCAAGACAAAAAATCGAATTTCTCTGTCCAAACACATATAAAAGCTTTTGCACTTTCGAATCTCAAACTTTCAGATCTCAAGCTTATAGACCTCAAACTTCTGGAGGGCCCCCTTTTGGCGCCTACTTCGTCCCAAGATCGAAAATGTCCTGAATGTGGTAGCGTTGACATCGTCATGGACTTTACAAAAGGGACCTCTATTTGCGCGTCTTGTGGCCTAGTGATCGACATGCAAATAGACATGGGGCCGGAATGGCGAGCGTATGATTCTAGGGAACTGTCAGAACGGTCACGCACGGGTAGTCCAATTACCCCTCTCAAAGCAGAAATGGGTCTACGGACACAAATTGGGAATATCAGAAAAGATATTTCAGGAAAAACTCTCCCTTTTTCCTCTCAAACCAAATATCGCCGTTTATCACGAATTGATAATCGTACACGAAAATCAGAAATTCGAAATCTTAGGTTTGCATTGAAAGAACTGAAACGAATTAAAAGTCAACTCGAGCTTCCTGAAGATGTTGCTGAAATGGGAGCAATGATTTATCGAAAAGCGCTGAAAAAGAATCTTATTCGTGGTCGTTCTATTGATGGCATGATTTCTGCTAGCCTTTACTTATCATGTCGGAAAAAAAAGCTGCCTCAAACTCTCAAAGACATTGCTTCAGTATCTAATATCTCGGCAAAAGAACTTGGACGTTGTATTCGTATAATTCTTCAAAAGCTTGATCTAAAGGTGTTTCCAAGCGATTATTCCGCGTTAGTCCACCGTCTGGGTATTAGCCTCCGTGTCACCATGAAAGCACGTAGACAGGCTGTGGTAATTCTAAACATTGCACGATCACAAGGAGCCACGGTTGGTAAAAACCCTATGAGCCTCGCTGCAGCGGCTCTTTACATTTCTACCATTCAAACTGGAGAACGCCGAACCCAACAGGAGATCGCTAACGTCGCCAAAATCACCCCTGTGACTATTAGGAACCGATTTAAAGAACTGGTGAAAATTTTAGACGCAGAGTCGAAAAGAACTGGAAATGAATCACTGCGAACATTACTTATTTAGGAGGATGGATGAGGAGGTAATTCCCTCAACGTATCTCGCATCTTTGTGTAATATCCAACCATTTGAATATTCTTAGATCACTTCTTCCACAGAATCAATAATTCCATCTTTAATATGAAAAATTCGCTCACTTTGGTTCGCAATATTTCCATCGTGTGTAACCAAGATCAAAGTCTGCTTCTCGGTTTCATTTACCTCTTTCAGCAACTTTAGTATTGATAAACCAGTTTCCGTATCCAAATCACCAGTAGGTTCATCTGCTAAAAGAATTAGAGGGTTGTTTGCCATCGCTCGAGCTATAGCTACTCTTTGTCTCTCACCACCGCTCAGTTCGTCAGGTTTATGATCCATCCTGTCAAGTAATCCCACTTTCTCCAGTAAATCTAGCGCTCGTTCATGTCGCTCCTTTTTGGGTACTCCCGCGATCAACATTGGAAGTTCAACATTCTCTAATGCCGTCAAGACTGGAAGTAAATTATAAAATTGAAAAACAAACCCTACGCTCTTCCTACGGATTTCCGTAAGTTCCTTCTCTGAAGCGTTTGAGATCTCTCTACCTTCTAGAAGGATTCTTCCTGAAGTAGGATTATCTAATGATCCGATAATATTCAGTAGAGTTGTTTTTCCACATCCTGAAGGTCCCTGAATAGCAACCATTTCTCCACGTTTTATTTTCATACTTATTCCCCTCAA
>CAZALJ010000004.1:0-6833 GCA_964485715.1 uncultured archaeon | reverse complement strand
TCTTTCATTAACAGTTGCACTCTATATTTGATTTTTCGTTAATGTATTTAAATTGTCTTTTTATAAACCAAGATAACTCTTATAAATAATTTGGTCGTACTTGTAATACAAAATTGATTTTTCTTTCGAAAGATGCAGTTTCATAATACGATAGCAAAACTTCTGGAAAATCCTATTTCAATTCCAATATTGAAATTATTGGCTAAAAACCAATTATCAATACCTCAAATCACTAAATCTCTGCAAGATATTGATACGGATACGCAAACCGTTATTGCGGTCCTAGGGGAGCTTTATCATTTTGGTCTAGTAGAACGAGTTGAACCAACTGTTTTGGACACTTCCACTCAGAATCGGATTCAACCAAAGACAGACGCAGGATTTTCTCCAGAACCCAGGCCGAAAATTTATACAACACCATTGGGAATTCCATTACCTGCTTATGTTTCCTTATGGGAGGAAGTGAACCAACATCCTGATCAATTAAACTCCAGCGAGCTAAATAGTTGGCTCTTTTCTGTTCCAGAGTACCTTCGAAAAAAACTTGAGGATTTAACACTCGAAGAGATTCGTAACAAAATATTGAGTGACTCTTTCTAATTTTATACTTCTTTTTCGATTTAATCAACAATATATACAGAAAGCATACTCCTCTTATTTGTTTCCCTATGAAATAATGTCAATCACCTTCTCCTTATTTCTGACCTTGAGATTACTTAAAATTAAAAATTCTGTTTTAAGCTTAGATAAAATCGGAAAACTTCTATCAATCAAGCTCTAAAATGTCAACGCCTCTTAAATGACCAAGAATTATCTCAAAATCACCAAAAAGTTTTTCAAGACGATTTAAAAGAGCTTCTACTCGGATTTTACTTATTGTATTATCGTTTTTGGGTTTTATTCTGCATTCAAAGGGATATGGTTCAGGTTGTTCCGCCAAAACACAGTTTTGAATGATTTTGTAAATTTTTTGAAAGCACGAGGTCGGTTCCGCGACATTGAATTCATAGATAATAGTGTCCATGCGACTCCTAGGATTCCGGGTTTTCCAACCCTTGTTTTCTACATTGAAGAAAACCGTACAGAGCAACATTACACCCTCGAAATTCATGGCGATGAATCAACTGTAATGAACCGAGAGATTCAAGAATTTTTTCATTTAAATCAGTTACATTTAAAGAAGATCAGAGTTAAATTCTACATCACTACTGAAAGTGATGATTCTCTTATTGTTGAAGCAGAAGGAATTGGTTCACCATTTAAAACTCTGACAGATCATATAACAACTCTTTTCGACTCTCAACAGTACTCTATTACCACAACTCAAAAAACCCTCGTTTTTAGTCCTGATGTGATTGACTCTAATAAACAACAATTAGAGACTCAACAGATTATCAAACCACAAACTCGTAATCAAGTGACATCTCCTAAAATATCTACAATAACGTCGCAAGAAGCAGTTCTTGAAAGCTTTGACAAGCGGCCTTCTTTTCAGAAAGAGATACTAAGCCCTAGACATCGAATAACTCCATCAACCGAATATTTAGATCAATCAAACGAAAAAAGAACCCCGCAAATGGAAGATATTTCAATATCAATGAAAGAAATGCCAAAACCATCACCTCTATCTTCACCTACCGAAACAAGAGCTTCAGATGTATCCACAAGTGTTTCTTCGTCAAAAAAACGAGACATCATCAGTTTTAAAGAAGATGATACTGAAATGGAAGCGGATATGGAAGCGGATCTTTTTCATCCAAAACCGCCTCTTAGAGAATATTCAAGTGATATCAAGCCCTATTTAAAGCAGCAGACATCATTATTCAGACGTGACAACTGGGAAGAAGATTTACCGACAGAAATTGAAATGGAGATTCTGGAAAGGACATTCATGCGGATTAAACATCGCACCAAACCAGAAATTTTAGCCAAGGATTTGAATTTACCTATCGATGAGGCAGAGACATTTCTAAGATCCCTAATTTCAAAAGGCCTTCTTCGAACTCAAGTAGGATGGTATATTATTAAGAAAAGTCATTTACCCTTCTTCAAAAAGACCTTCAGCGATGGGGATAAAAAAAAGAAGAAGAAAAAGTCCCCTCGTATTTCTCGTGTTGGTGAAGGATTGACACCTGAAGAAATCTCTACCATTAAGGCAATTAAAGCCCGCCCCAACTTGAAAGCACAATCAAACCTCCTCACACGCCCAACTGGTTTAAAACAAAGCGTTTTAAAAGAGGTATTAAGGAATTTAGTGGAAAAGGGAATTTTACGGGTCTCGTATGGCTGGTATATTTTGAAAGATAAGCATATCCTAGAGCATAAACGAGGTGCAGCTCTTGATCAAACAAAAGAAACCGTTCAATATAAAATCCCTAAGGGTTTAGATCTTACTCCATCTGAAGAAAAAGTGATTCAAGCTCTTTTACAACGTCCTCATTATAAAGCTCAATCAAACCTCCTCACACCTGAAGTTAAATTACCCAAGGAACAAATAAAACAAGTTTTAAGAGAGTTAGTGGAAAAAGACATTTGTAATGTGAAATTTGGTTGGTATTGCCTGAAAAATCCAGAGCAATTCCAATCGTCTTGACGGGTTTGACATCATTCATTACACCGTGAAAACTTTATTGAGATCAGAAAGGTTAATTTTGTACGGGAAGTCTGTTTAATAATGGGTTCTTCTTGTAAAAATGTCCCAATTTTTGGTTAGGATCCTAGACTTATAGACTGCAATTAGCATTTTTCTTACAAATCACCCACACGCCTTTTGGATGGAATGAATAGTTAAAGAACTATAAAAGATTTCTAAGTGGAGATTTTCGACTAATTTAAAACACACCATAAGAATTGCTATTCTGGTTTTAATTGTAATTTGAAGTTGAGATTAATGTCTCTTTTCGAAGAACAAATAATTTAAATGAAGCTATTTAATTTCATTCAGCTCAAAATAAGAAAACATTACATACAAATAGTTTTAGTTCGAATTATCTTCACTTACAAACTATAAAACCGATTGAAAATGAAAACTAACAGAAGTTAGAACCGAATGAAAAGTGAAACACATATAGAATCTACCCCTAGTTATCCTCTAGAAGTAAAACCTGCGGATAAAGCAGCAATCACACCCCAACAGGAAACTGTCCCAAAACGATTTCACAATGATAAACTCATGCTAATGACGTTGGGGATTGCCACGCTAGTCACTTTCCTAATATACACTCTCCCTGATTGGGTTTTCTTAGAGATACCGACTCGAGACATTATAAGTATATTACTGGATTTTTTAGGCATAGAAAACTACCACAATGAAGTAACCGACCAAGCTCTTGGCCTTCCTAGTGTAATCCCAGAATCCTTAAGAGGAGGGTCCTTTCCTTTTCTAGAAGCCACGATCCACACCCCAGGAATCCATATTCCATACCCTGATCCCATTCCAGACGGTGAATACTGGATCGTGAAAGCATGTACGGGGATGCAAGCTGGGGGTTTATTAATTGCCATTATCATGGTAACTGAAGCACCTTGGATTGCAAAAATTCGTGCTAATCTTGCATTCTTTTCTGCACTTTTTATTGGGAATGCACTAAGAATTACATTTCATTTATGGTGTGTTGTAGTTCTTATTACTCAGTTTAATATGGATCCTAACGAAGCTTTTTATTGGGCTCATGATGTTTCTTCAAAGGTCATTGGTTTTTTTGGAACAATTCTGTTTGCAATAATCATTGAGCGTATGGGTGTTCCCATTATAGATCAATTCGCAGACTGGTTGGATTGGCTTTGGTGGCGGGTAAATACGTTTCTCACTAAAATCATGACTCTATTCAGCTGACTCTAGCCCAATCAAAGAGAAAAATCGCAAAAAAATTAAAAAACTCTAGAAAGACCTTGCTCTCTTATATTCAAGCTAAATAATTGAGGGATTAATCGGAAAATAAGAAATAAACATTGAGAAAATTGGATGTTTTTTTCCTCAATTTCTAAAAATAATTTAGTATTGAGGAATACAACAAACTTTGATATATAAAACTTAAAATATGCAAACTGAAGTTGGTTACAATAAGTACAATTTAATTTACATCTAAAAAGTGAGTGTGTTCTAACATTGAGTGTCAGGAAAGCCAAGCGACGAGACGATTCTCCGATGCCCGCGACTGGGGCGGGACTAATAAGGTTTTATTCCGAATCAGACTCACCAGGGTTAAAGATGGGGCCATATTGGACAGTCGGACTAGCTATCGTGTTTGTTGCAATAATCTTGTTCATAAATATACTCCTACTTAATACTTAGCTCACAGTTTTAGCGATTACCTTGTCTTTCTCTCATTTCTTGATCGTGGAAAAGGGGAAGATGCATATTTTCATTAAGACAACGAATAAACAGATGAATAGGCGAAAATAAATGGTAAAAGACATTCCGATTTCCAGGATTATGACGAAGAAAGAAGATCTTGTCACAATGAGTATTCCTGGAAATAGGGACATTCTCTTAGAAACAATTCGAAGAACGGGTTTAAGTGTATATCCCGTCTTGAGGAAAGACTCAAATAAACTCGTTGGTATCGTCTCACGTTCTGATCTTTTTAGGAATCCGGATGAAACACAGCTTTCATTGCTAATGGTACGGGATATAGTCACTCTTAAACCTGATGACAAGGTTATTACAGCAGCTCGAATTTTTATAAGAGAAGTCTTTAAAAGAATTCCCATTATAGACAAAACAGACAGTAAATCCCTGGTTGGATTAGTTTCGCGAAATGATATTGTTAAAAAGGCTGTTGTTCCAGCTAAAATCCAATATGATATAGAAAACTACTTTTCTCAGAATATTACCACTATCTGGGAAGGAACTCCACTTCCAGCGGCAGCGAGTATACTTCGTTTAAGTCATCAAAAAGGGATTCCTGTGATAGATGAAACACGAATGGTGGGACTAATCACTCAGCATGATTTTCTTAAGGTAGCAGAAATTCTTGACTCTCAAAGCAAAAGTCGTACAGGGCACGGTGCAGAAAATGATAGTTCTTCCTGGGATAGTGAATCAGTTTTAATCATTGGTTCGAAAACCTTAACATTACCTTCTAATATGAGAGTTAACGAGATAATGGAACGAAATGTTGAAGTTTGTTACATGGGGAGTACAATTAGTGAGGTCTCAAAAAAAATGAGCTCCAAACAATTCGATCAACTTCCAGTTGTAAGTGCTGATGGAAAACTTCTTGGGATTGTAAATCAAAAAGACATTATTAAAGCGTATGTCGATTATTACTATGAAGGTAAATTACCTTAGCGCGGATTAATCGGTTCTCATTTTTATAAAGTCATTGATAATCTTGTAATCAGTACCGAGCTACACTGATCATACTTAGTTAAAATTCCAGAAGTGAAAGAAACAATTGCAATTTACTATTGCTGTCCCAGATTCTGCAGTTACAGATTGTAGTGATATTCGCGCAAAAACCGAGAAAATTTTTCAGATTGCTCGAATAGCTGCAATTTTCAAAATTCATGATATTCTTATTTTCCATGACCCATTTCTAAAACCTTCCCGTGCAAATCGCGAAAGAAAAATCATTACGAGAATTCTTCAATACATTGAATGTCCTCAATATTTGCGAAAAAGATTCTTCCCTCTTTCTCGTGATACATCTGCTGTTGGTGTCCTCTCTCCTCTAGCGACACCGCATCACATTCGTTCTAGGGAGCTAAAACCAAATGAGATCAGGGAAGCAGCCATTTTCCTCAATCAAAATCGTGTTGTTGCAGATGTGGGAGGAACCCAACTTCTTGAAGTTCTTTCTCCTCCGAAAAAATCGCTTATAAATCAAACATTACGAGTTACGACGAAAATTCACAAGACTGAGGAGGGGGTTAAAGCAATTGTTCTTCCTAGGCCCCCAAAAGATATCTACTGGGGATTCTCAGTCCATTCTTCAGCAGCGACCCTCGGAAAAATACTTATTGACCGATCAGAATTTAAAATTGCTACCTCCAGATCTTGTCAGCCCATACACTCCTTTTCCATTGAAATAAGAAAGCAAAATAGTCTTTTAATGGTATTTGGGGGGCCATATAAAGGGATCCCAGAGATGGTTAAAGCGGAAGGTAAAAAAGTCAGTGATTTATTCGATTGTTGTTTCAATATTCTGCAAAGTTATGGGACTCGCTCTCTACGACTAGAGGAAGCAATGATGATTGCTTTTAGCAAACTTGAGAACCTTTAAAATAAGGATTAATTCATTACTTTGAAGAATTCTTAATAAAATATCTAAATAACAGAGCTAAGATTACAAACGACCCGCATAGAACAAGGAAAAAAGGCAGTTCTGTTATACTAGTACTGGAAGATGGAATTGAACTACCAATTACTATCGTTTCTTTTATGGAAGAATTGCGAAAAATCACCATTACTTTTAATTACTCCTTTCATTAAAGTAAGCTTATATTTTTCAATTTTAAAAATTAATCGAAAGTAACTATGTTGTAAATAAAAATCCTATTTACAAAAATGTCTAATTTCCAAATACTTAATGTGGAGACACCTCAACCAGCTCAATGGGGAAATATGACACTAAATCATTAATTTCAAAAATTAATTTCAATCTATAGTTAAGATTTATTTATAGAGGTCTACAGAGAAAGACCGAAATCTGTAAATAGCAGTAGGTAAATGAAGATATTCTGATGGATATCATTTATATTGCTGACAGTAACTCTTAGATATCTAAATACCATTTTTTCTGTTTTTGAACAATAAATCTGTTACGTTATAGATGAGTCTAGTTTCAACTAATCTGTATTTTTAGATGATGAATGACTCCAAAATTTTA
>CAZALJ010000003.1:0-23741 GCA_964485715.1 uncultured archaeon | reverse complement strand
ATTTTTTTCAGTAATATAGATCATTTTTGGGTAGTTATATGTTTCTTTCTTATAGAAGTTATTGATGTGGTAAATATGAAAGCTGTTCAACTACTGTTACCAAAGGAGAAGAAAACACAGAGAATCGTTGATTTCAAGAAAGGGTGTTCTAAAAGTACAACTAATATCAAACTAAAGGAACTTATGATGGAAATTCCTATCAATCAAGTTCTAAAAACAGTTTTTGAATTAATGAATAAAATGCCTGTAGAAGAGGATGTTTCATGGAGAACTATTAATTATCTCCGGCAGAACTATATCAGATTGAATGATAAAAGCAAGTAATTGTACTTAAGCAGAAATTGTGGAATCTAGATTTTCATGAGTAAATAAACATTCAGGTAATAACTAGGAGGGAGATCAAACAAAGCAAAATCCAGCATTGAGAGACGACTCTCATGACTCAGAACATGGTAACATTTAATTTCGAAAATATTCCTCTGAATGTTGATAAATCCAGTATTAAGGTCTTTCAGAATGCTAAAGAAACCTTTTCCTTAGAGTATGCAATATTTGATCCTAAAACTGTTCGAATGAACATGGTTCCTGTAGAATATGGATGGTTTCGTAAAAAAGGGGTTGATAGAGGAATAGCAACTATTCAACAGTTTGCAACAGCATTAGGACTCCATCCTGATTTTCACAAGATAGGACCAACTCCCATTCATCTTGTATTAGAGTTACTCCAAACCTCCTTCCAAGTGGACTCCGATGGGCCCAAATATTATTGTGGTGGAATTCTCGGAACGGGAGGTAAAGTTGAGAGACCTATTACCACAGCTGAGGGTTTCTCAGAGGACATTCTTGAGATTCTGACAGAATTCCCCCAATTTGCATTTGTTCAGTTTGTTTTCAAGTCTATTAAACTTCCCAAAGAATTTCAAACTGATGATAATAATAAAGATAATCGAATGTCCCAAGTTCGTTTTGATATTCAACAAGGTAAAGTAGAACGCCGCTTCCAACCACAAAAAATTAACATTATGGAAGAAACAGGTTGTTTCGAATTTTCACCACGAATATTAGTTGTTGAGGCCAGTCAAGAGTCTCTTCACTCTAAACTTGATCGGTTATCAGTTTTATTTGTCTCTAATGGGTTCAAAGTCCGTTCTTATCCAACCTTTTGGCGCCGCTTTTCTTCCTTCAAAGGTTTATGTTTAAAACGAAAATTAATTTCTCCAATTTTCCTTGATGGTTATTCCTTGATGAGTTTTATTACTCCTCCCCAACGACAATTTTCCCATGAGGGCTACACCCTTGTTCCAAACAAAGCAGATTACCTGTTATCCACGGGTGTGAGCGTAGCATCACCTCAACAAGCCATCAATCTTGGCATTCCCATCATTAGCGGAAAAACTGCTGATGTTCCCTTATTAATTGAGGGTAAGGATCTAAATAGACATATGGCAGTGTTTGGTATGACTGGTGAGGGAAAAAGTCGTTTTATTTATGGCATAGTTAAGGAATTTTACCAGAAAAATGTCAAGTTTCTCATTTTCGACCCCAAAGGGGAATATCTTCCCCCTGTCCAGTCTTTTTGTAACGATTTTATCTATTTAAAACCTGGATCGACTACTTTCCCTTGGGGGATAAATATCTTTCAAGTTCCCCAAAATGAAACTGGAGACAATATTGTCCCACTTGAAGACCATATTCAATTTGTCGTTTCTATTCTTGAACATATTTTTGAAGATGCAGATGCAGTATCTCCCCAAATGCGACGGCTTCTTCACCTTGCAGTCATTCAGACGGTGAAAGATAAGGGGGATTTTAAGACATTTCTAACATGGCTTAATAATCCCAATAAATTGGGAATGAAAGGAGCTTATTTGGAAAACACTGCTGCTGGAATCATGAATCGTATCGAAAAACTGCTTTTTGGCAATACTGGACGATGTTTTAATATTCGTCAAACAACGTTTGATGTATCCAATTTATTAGAGCATAATGCGATCATTGATCTTTCTGCCTTTGAAGCTATGGAAGACCAAACTGGTAGGCAAATTTTTCTTGATGTAGTGCTACAATATATCTACTATTTTGCTAGAAGCTTTCGTGTGCCTTTTAAGGAAGAAACTCTTCCAAAAAATATTTTTATTTTAGACGAGATCCAAAAACTCCTTCCTTCTAAAAGCTATGGAAAAAAATCTCCAGAATCTATGATTGGTAAAGGTCCCTGGACTTTACGCGCCTATGACATATCCATGCTATTTATTGGCACCGATCCTATAATTGAACAGCCAATGTTGACCAACGCGGGGATTTTAACTGTTTTTTTCACGAAATTTGACCCGTACGTTATTTCAAATCTACTTGGCATGCCTAAGAATGAATATGAAAGGTTACGTAATCTCTTAAAAGTAAAACAGGATGAACGACGTTGTATCGTCTCGATTAACGGACGAATTTCCCTCCTGAGGACACATGATTTTTCTATTAATTTACAGTTATCTGTCGATCTAGAGACACTCCAAAATCTACCACTACAGAAAAGATTGCGTGAGGCTTATCAGAATTTGGTATTTGATCCCCTTAAAGAATACTCCTTAACCAATAACCATACATAGCTTCTGGAACAGTTCATTCTGGAACTTCTGATTTATTTCTTGATAGAATAGCCCATTAACCAGTTAGAGCTTTTTTTGAGAGATTAAGTTGAGATCATTGTTTCTAGGGTTCTTATATATGAATCACCTTATGCTTGTTAAAGTTAGGAGATTATAATAGAATGGAAGACTATTACATCGATGATAATCCAAATTACTCTTTACAAACATCTCCAAAAAAAATTAGGTTTCATTAAAGAAGTATATAGAACTTTTATAAGGAGATTTTGACTAGAAAAAACTTGTGAGATTATATTTAATTAGGGGAACGAAGGAATGAGGTTAAAAAGATGTCTCCCCCTCCAGAAGGCGGCCTTCCTAAATAAATCTTTAATATGCCCCCATCCTCCTTCCTCCCTTTTTTTGACTTTTTCATCCTATTTGTGTCCCTTATCAATCTCACATTGTCAGGATAAGAGGAGCTCTCCACTGGCGGGCTTCGGGAGAGTACCAGTCAAAATTGAGCATTTGAGGAGGGTGCTTTCTAACAATTTGCATGACGGTCCATTCTAGGTCTGTACGAAACCACTCAGCCAACTTGGGAATTAAAAAACTCCATATATGGATATTATTCTCTGTGAAACAAAGGTAAGCATAAGGGAGCCAAGCTAACAATCTAGAAAGTTGGTCAAATGGCATATTAGGAAGTTTAATCCAGTAATAATCAAGTGAAAACTCATGAATTAATCGTAATGGACGAAACCAAACTTGGACTACCTTTTTGAGATACAATTCCTTTATAAGGTCAAGTTCTGGTTTAGAGAGTCTAGGGGTAATTTGTTCATTATTTGAGCCAAAAGGTAATTCCTCAAAAGAATATCTAAATTGACTTTTACAGTAGAGAGAAATTATTTGCAATGGATCGGGATGTTGGGAATAATGCCAATATTTATTTAATGATGGTGTGATAAAAAAAGACATAGATCTTGTGCGTCTTTTTCGTGGACGCTGCGTTTTTAATAGTTGAACCAATCGGCGCCATTCTGTTTGAGTCAAAGTACGCCAACCTTTTGTAGCTTGGTAGAGAGACAATGAGGTACATATGCGAGATGTTGTGACTTTTTCCAAATCGTAGAGGATCAGATGACCTTGACGATCATGATATTGGAGAAATTCGCGCAAAGGTTCCACTAATTGAGTAGGGACAACCAAAATTCCACAATACATATTATGGAAACCTCTGATCCAATGGACATCACTGTAACATAAGGTGGTATTGGCAGAGTCATGAAAATCGATAATTTCTTTTAAAGAAGTAGATTCGTTAAGTTGAAAACGAAATAGTAGGAGTGCCAAGTCGAAAGCTGGAGTATAGAACTGAAGAAGCCATTGAGAATCTAATCTCGAAAAGAGACTAGCAAGTTTTCTTAAGAGAGTTGGGGATTTCACTTGGTTAATTATATTTGTCTTTATATAGTTTTGATTTAAGGTGAGAATTCCTGTTTCCATACACAGAGCGTGTATTATTTCAAGGACATGTAGCTCTTCACTTGTAAGTGGAACACTGAGTTTATTACAGGCATATTGCAGTTTTTCCCATTCTAGATCTGCTAATGGAGTACCTCTACGAATGAACTGAAAAACTCCACTCTTATAGGAATCACTACGGAGCTGTTTGACAAAATATTCATAGAAATTGTCAGCGTGAAACCTCGCTACACTCAATAACTTGTATGCATTCGTGAAATAACTCTCTGCGAACCAAAGAAAGGGTAAATCCCACAACCTTCCACTACTGCGATGTATACGAATGAACTTCTCAAAATGTTCAAGGAGCTGCTTGCGAGCTGCCTGAGTATCAACCTCGTAAGATTGTAGAACAGATAGGAATTCATTAAGAATAGCCTGATCTGAAGGTGGATATTTATCAATGTAGGCAGGTAGTTGGGATAATATTGTATCCATAAACCGTTTCCAGGTCTTACGTTGATGTGTCACCTCACTATCCACCTTGCACAGATAGAACTATCTTTTCATATCTTTAAAGAGACATTTAGCTATTTTTACTAAATAAGAGTTTTATCATTAATCTTTTTTAAACTCTTTATTAAGTAATTTATTAATATTTTCTATTTCAAATTTTGGAGGTGAATAGTGAGTTATTTATCAGATAGAATTTGTTTTTAATGTTCAATTATTGACATTTTAGATCAAGCAGAATTTGGTTATGGAAGCAGATTTAATGCAAAATTCAGTTAGTTCTACAAAAATTGTTTTTTTAGACTTTTTTAAAGAAATTGAGGGCGATTTAATAGAAATTTTTGACTCCCCAATGTTAAAAACCCTTTGCGAGCCAATTATAGATTTAACATTGATTTTTTCGGATATAGAAAACTCTGATGAAGTAAATGCCTTTATCACAAATACTGACTTACCACTCGAAAAGATTGATGATCTCAAGCGTTTTTTTGAAGATCCTTTTCAAACTTCTTTTTCTTATGGCTACAAGGATAAAGAATTCGTCTTCATTCAGCTAAAAAAATCCTCTCCCTTACTTGAACTCGATCATCGAAATGGACTCACGGGGTTAATCCTTCATGAGATTTTACACTCTATTCAACGTCAACGAGGCCTAGAGGTTCGGTTGCGGAATTCATTAGTTTTTAGTTTGGAATTTTTTACCGAATTGGCTTCTATCATGCCACCTGAGAGTTTTGATCAGAACGAACTAATAGCATTCCTCAAACAAATCTCACAATTCGCCTTGTTCTCGCTCAAGGATATTTTAGTCAACGTTGAGATGATGAAGAGAGGATTGGGCGGTCCATTATTAGACTTTTACAATGTAGAGCTTAATTTTGAAGAACCTGATCTTATTACCCCACCCATCCTTAACATTCCCTTTCAAAAAGGGGAGATTAAGATCAAGGATCTTGAAGCTTTTGCTAAAGCCTTCAACTACACTGTTTCACTCATTCCTGTATGGCTGCCCACGATGGTCTTAGAAGAAGATTCTATAGACTATGCTCTCTCTCGTAAACTTAAACATTTTATTTTTACCAAGTATTACATTAATCCTTCACTGATAACTCGTGAAATGTGGCACATTGAAAATATCTTTTTAACAAGTTTCACATTCTCGAAGAGCTTTCATGTAAAATGGTTTGGAGCAATCTTTAACCTAGCATTAGAATACCTTTTGGGTGAAGATTTTGTATATTACCACTTATCGAAGGCTACGGAATTAGTGGAAGCTATTTATGAAGGACAAAACAATCCTGAAAGGCAACATCTTGCAATGGTTCCCATTTTGAAAGCAGCTTATGTACATAAGAGGGAGTATCCAGCGGGGATTCAACAGAGGAATGTTGATGAGCTCGATGCAGCAATGAAGCGTTATACAATAGAGCAAGAGGAGATTTCAGAACTAGAAGAGACACTCGACGAATTAGTTCAAACAAAAGATAGTCACTTTGGTCATTTCTTCGAAAACCTGCTTCAATTATCCGTCATGATACTTTCGCGAGATTTTAGGCAAGACGTTTTCCATGGGCATCAAACTCCTATCAAAGATTTTGGACGTGCCATTCTTACGCTTCTTCAAGCTATCAACTATTTGGGTGATCAGTGTGATGATAAATACTATCATTCGGTCCGAATTATAGTAAAAAAATTAATTAGAAGTGATAATATTGTCAAACAGAAGCAATTAGTCATTCGTTTAGAAACAATCGCGAAGGAGGCAATATTTTCCTCGGATGTTGAACCTTCATTAGCAGAGGTTGAAGAACTCCTTTTCAATTTTGATTTCTTTGAATTGCCATTAAATAATACGTTTGTCGACCTAGGAATGTCTTTTATTCATAACATCAAGACAGTATTAAAGAAAGTACCCGTTACTGATTCAGAATTCCCTCTTTTAACATCACAGTTTATTCTCATGCTTCTCGGAGGTAAAGAACTAGCTACAGAGGAAATGGATCAAATAAATATGATTCTAGTCAGCAGTCTTATTGCTACCTCTGGAGTCCCTTTCACTATGATTCAGCCAGTTTTAGAGCATTTTGTAGCTTCTAGCCGTCCAACTCAAGAGGAAAGAGATGAATAAGGCCTTACCTGATATTTCTATATTGATAACACGCTAAAGAGATGAGTGACACAACAAACCAAGTGTATTCTCCCCGACAGAATTTTATTCACTGGAGAGGATGAATTAGGAAAATTAGCGGCACCAGCAGGACTTGAACCTGCGACCACCCGGTTTCTATTTAATACTCATTGGAGTAACAAAATAACAGCCGGACGCTCTACCTCTTCAGAGGAAGAGTGGAAAACTCTATCCTAAACTGAGCTATGGTGCCTTTTTACAAATATAATGGGCCTGGGGGGATTTGAACCCACGATCATCCGGTTTCTCAAACATCAGCGAGTTTATATAGTTTACTGATGATATATGAGCCGGACGCTTTAACCGAGCTAAGCTACAGGCCCACTGAGGTTCTATCGAATCAATAATGACGTATTAGCTGTGTGTTTACCTTTACACTAGAGACTGTATTAAGTCTCAAGAACCTTTTGTCATTAGACATTTAGGGGTAGACCACATAAAGCCCATCTTGGAAGATTGTAGGATCTTTACTTTGACGTCCTCGTAAGCGAGTGGCTTCTGCTAACCGTGCTGCTGTTTGTGAGACTTTCTCAATATCTATTCCAGTCATTACTACCATGTCTCCCTGTACAGTGATGCTAACAGACTTGTCATAAGGGATCCTTATTGGATTTCGCCTTCCATAAAGGTTTTTCACTAAAATTGTGTTCTTTTGGACTTCTACGGTAGCAGGAAAGTGTGATGTAATCACACGAACTTTGTAGATGAATCCTTCTGTAACTCCTTTTATCATATTAGAGAGGTGACCTGCTATGGTTCCAACCATCGACGCTTCAGCCTTGTTACCAAAGTAGCTTTGAATGGTGAATTTTTTATTGTTAATAGAAATGTGAACTCTTAGACGTTCGAATGTCCGGACCAGTTCACCCTTGTGCCCTTTAATATGGACAGTTTTTCCTCCGCGGACTGGAGTCATCGTAGCGGTGACATTCTCGGGCACCTCAATAATCCTTTCAATGGCATAATGCTTCACCATAGCCACCTTCCTATTTTGATGTTAATATACATAAGCTAATAATCGCCCACCAAGGTTTCGTTCCTTTGCTTCGTGGTGAGACATTACCCCTTCGGAAGTTGAAACTACCAGAATTCCCATGTCACGAGCGGGAAGAAAACGTTTTTCCCATTCAGCATAATCTCTGACTTTAACAGGATAACGGGGTTTAATAACCCCAATTTTGGAGATTCGACCAAGAAGCTGAACAGAAATTATCCAAAGATCTTCCATTACCTCAAATTCACCAACAGTACCATACTTCTGTATTACACGAAGGACATTCGCAATGATCCGACTTGCGGGTCTAATGGTAACCTCTTTACGACCAAGAATTTCGGCATTTGCTATAGTCGACATTGCATTGGCTAGAGGGTCAAGCATAACCAATTTAATCTTCTCTTTGATGATGATTGCTTGTGAAGATGGTTTATTCAACCAATCTATTAGATATGAGAGGTCTAGAGCCTCTAAATATCCATCTATTTCGTCCTTGTGGCAAGTTGTTAAAGTTTGTCTTGCAGTTTTGAAAAGGAATTTCTGATCTCGAGGAAGGCTTTTTCTAATTATGTGGATTTGTTACTTTTCTTCCTTTTAATTTTGGCAATTGAACCTATTGTAGTTGACTTAGGAATGAAATCTTCAATAATAGAACCCTCATCAGTAACCTCTGTTTTCAGTTCGATGTCTAATTCGCGTTCAATTTTTGCCACAACACGATCAGTAGGTAGAACCTTCTCAGCTTCAATTCTTGCGAGCAAAGTTTCTTTTTCTTTAATCATTTTAGCAAATTCAGCCCGTCCCAGTCCATGCTTGCGCCTAGCTTCTTGGATTGAGCGGCCATATCCATCTACTAAAATCATATCATGAAGAAAGTCTTTTTTTGGAGGTTTAATATGTCGTGATTGAGATTTTTTAATAGGTTGAGAGCGAAGGATGGGTTTTATTGTCCTCTTTTTTGGGCGGCGGGTAACAGGTTTTCCAAATCTCGCACACTTAGGACATGCTTGCAACTCCACATGATCAATTTCGACAAGGATGACTGGTGCTTCGACCCCACACATCTCACACGTTTGTATCCTGCTCAATTTGGCTACTTCCTCTTGGTTTAGGAAGTTATTTTACATTTTTTTAAGGCTATTTTTGGTATTTTTTCGCGATTGTTTAACTTTTTTTACTCTATCGAACGTACTCCGTCCATTAAGGAAAGGCAAATTCATTACTAACTGTTTGAGACACAAACAAACAAAGAGTAAGCCACTACTCTGTTAAAAACCTTTTTCCCACCTCAGAAAGAGTAAATCTTATATTAACAACGCTAATAACAATCAGGGTGAGCTTCCAACTAAAAGTTGTAACATTTGGAAAGTAAACTAATACGAACCCTTTTCTTAAAAGAAATACAATTTGGGAAATATTGAATAACTTTAATTGGTATTTAATTACTTCTATGTAACTAGTTTAACCGAATAGAGATTTTCTTTCTTGTGATCAAGAAGCTAACATTAGTTTTGAAGAATACAGGCGTATTGCAAGTTAATATAGAGAATTATAAAATAAACTTCGTTAAGTCCGTAGTACGATAAGAAAAGAAAAATAAAGGATGATTTGCTTAGAGACCTCAACAGGTATATGAATATTTTCGCCAGCTAGTACAATATCCGACTTAATAATACAATCTCCAATAGTATCCAAGATAGCAGCTTTCATAAATCACTCAATATTTGAAAGAAATCGAATAATAAGTAGGTAATATCATGCCAGATACAGTGGATAATAAGAAAGCTTCGTTTGATGATTTCGCTGATTCTTACACACGTACCATGGAACGTCGAATTCGTGCGTTAGAAACTGAACGACAATTACTTGAAGTCCAACGGAACAAATTAGAAGAAGAAAGAGATAATCTCAAACTTGAACTCCAAAAACTTCGACAGCCGCCATTATTTACTGGAACATTGCAAGAAATTTTGGAAAATGGTAAAGCTATTGTTAAAAGTTCCACAGGGCCTTCATTTGTGGTCGTTGTCGATTCTTCAATTCCTAAGGAGGTGTTAACTCCCAGTTCACGTGTTGCACTACATCAAAGAAATTTTGCTATTCTTGAGGTTCTCCCTCAGTCATTAGATCCTAGTGTTCGCTCCATGGAGATTGAGACAAAACCCTCTGAAACGTACGCTGATATTGGTGGATTGAAAGAACAACTTCAAGAACTTCGAGAAACAGTGGAATTGCCTCTTTTACAGCCTAAGTTATTTGAAAAAGTTGGTATTGAACCACCAAAAGGAGTATTACTTCATGGACCCCCTGGTTCAGGAAAAACACTTATGGTCAAAGCTGTTGCTCATGAAACAAAAGCTACTTTTATCCGAGTGATTGGTTCCGAACTTGTCCAAAAGTATATTGGGGAAGGTGCACGCCTTGTCCGCGAGGTCTTCTCATTTGCACGAGAGAACTCACCAAGCATTCTATTCATTGATGAACTAGATGCAATTGGCAGTAAGCGATTGGATATCGCTACTAGTGGAGACCGTGAGGTCCAACGAACATTAATGCAGCTCCTTAGCGAGTTAGATGGTTTTTCTCCTCGTGGAGATGTGAAGATAATTGGGGCAACGAACCGGGTAGATATTTTAGATCCTGCTCTTTTAAGACCAGGCCGTTTCGACCGACATATTGAATTTCCTTTACCCGACCAAGAAGAAAGACTAGAAATCTTTAAAATTCATACACGCTTGATGAACATCGATCCGAAAGTTGATTTTTCCTATTTTGCTGATGAAACTAGACGTTCCTCTGGTGCTGATATTCGTGCCATAACACAAGAAGCAGGAATGTTTGCTATTCGTGAAAAACGAACGATTGTTACTTTTGATGATTTTAAATTGGCTGTAAGAAAGGTGTTATCAATTCGTGGAGATATTTTTTCAGGTCGCAATGAGTATCTCTGACATACTCCACATGCTAATGTAACCTAGTACTTTTTTACAATTGACTGTCGTATAACTTTAAAAGAGAAAAAAGGGGATCGTCCCATTCACGAAACGACCTAAATAGACAAAAATCTAAAAAAAATCAAATCAGCTATTTTTTAACTTTCTTCATGATCATTGCTATTTTTTAAATCAAGATGTAATTGGAATAAGAAATCAAGAAGTCTTTGAAACGAGAAGACTGCTGAAGAATGTTCCTCTTTGGGATGATGAAGACGATCAGGGTCGAGTTCCTTCAGGAGGGGATAAATAAGCTTTTCAATATTTAGGTCTTCGTGTACCCAAAAATAAAGGATAAGAGCTTCGATAACATCCGCTATTCGGCTTTTTTTTCCTGTTAGTTTAAGAGTATTTGTTTTATACCATAAAGATCCTTTATATGCCTCTGAAAGAATAGAGTCCGAGACCTTCATACCTGTTGGCATTTCAGAAACAAGACTCTTTGCTACTGAATAAATGAAGTTGACTAACGAGTCCCCAAGTTTTGCATTCCTTTTATTATGAATGTATGTAGTAAAATTTATATTTCCCTCCATTTTTTCACTAAGAATGCGAAGAGATTTCTTTATTTTCTGCACTTTACAAACCAGAACAGGGGTTAAACGGATTCAGTAAGGGTTTTCTGTAAGATATCTGTTAAATCATCACATTTCAGGATGATAGCATCAGCAGCTTGCTGAAGAGCTTTAACTGGATCAATTGAAGAAGTTTGTAGATAAAAAACTGGATTTTCAAGAAGGGGATGAGGAAACCTATAAGCTGCAAATAAAACCCCAGGTTGATCTTTTAATGACTCACGGAGCATACTTAGAAACGTATGATCTTCACCTACAACTTCAAATTCTAATAGTGATTCTTCTTTTCGTACAACCTTTACTTGCGTCAAGAACACCCCTGCAGACCATTCTTTCTTATAATCGTCCATTTTAATAATGAGTTCAAATAACTTTCTTTTAATTTTCGGGAAACTTCGTCAGGACTTGTTGTGCCACCGCCTTGGCCATTAATGGAGGAACGCTTTCTCCAACTTGGTTGAATTGCCAATTTATAGGGCCATAGAATTGAAAGTTGTCAGGGAAGCTCATTAGACGAGCATGTTCCCGCACAGTACAAAGACGAGAATCGTTGGGATGAATAAAACGACTTTTCCCCATTATGGTAGGGCTTGGTCGATTTGATCGTAAACGGATGTAATTACGAAAAGTTCCACCGTGACTTCCCTTAAAATAAACAATAGCTCCTCCTGGGGGCGTTTTAGGAATTTTTTTAGCAATTTTAGGAGAAATAGTTATTGTCTCGTGATTTAACATTTCCATATTTGGGTTTGGAAGAGAGTGTAAAACTTCACCTACCGAAACAGAAGAAGTATTGATTGATGGCTTCAATTCAATGTTTGAGATAAAGATCCTTTTTCGTTGGCTTGGGACCCCGAAACTCAGAGCCTCTAAAATATTGAAATAAATTGATTCAAAGTTAGAGCGAGAAAATTCATTTAAAATCAATTCTTTCATTTCGGTTGAAGCTAGTTGGGTGACATTTTCTATTAAGAACACTTTTGGCTCCAAATCAATAATGATTCGGATTGTATCCAGGACTAAACGCCCTGTTTCATCCGAATAAAGCTGGTTATATGCTGATTTTTGACGATTAGGATTAGCCACAGAGAATGATTCACAAGGAGGGCTAGAGATGAGAACATCAGGAGCTTGGTCATCTAATCGATCAAGAATTTCACACGCATGTGTATCTTGAATATTTTTATTATATACTTGAGTTGTTATTATGTTTGAGTTATAGGTGAGTATGGCCCTAAAATCATTGTCGATGGCTAGCTTAATATTGTAACGCGGACTTGCTTGAAGAAATCCATGCGCGAAACCCCCAGCGCCACAAAACAGATCCAATATTCTCATCTTAATCTTCAACTGTCTTTGATGATTTTAGATAACGCACTAAGAAATAGAGCTGTTAAGGCAATCGGATTAATGTCAGAGATGACTTCATCAGCGAAAACACACTGTCCTAAGTCCATTTCTTTTCTTGTGAGCCCAGGAGATGTTCCCCCTACAACAGCTAATACTTTTCCAATCTTTAATTCGTTTGCTATCTCGATATATGGAATGGGATTCTCCCCATACCTACGAGAAACAAGTAGATATATTTTATGTGGTTTCATGGTCTCTAGGATATCTTTAACTTCCGAAAAGAAAAGCAAATTCCCACCCGCGTTAAGAACAGTTTTTTGTGCTTCAGGAATTCCTATGGAGGCTGCAGAGGCAGTAATCTTACTAAAGATCACATTCTTACATAATAAACCGATGCATGTGTTTGCAAAAAATTTTACGGCCTTGTGACTATGAGAGTTATGAAATGCCATCAGTAAATTTTTCAATATCATTTTTAATCCCAAAAAATCAATAATTTATGATTACAAACAACATTTTTGATTTTTTGAGCTAATATCCTTATAAACTTATACTGAGATTAGATGACGAAATATAGTTTTGAAATAGACAATCTAGAGCTGAATCTCATTGATGTTTTTTTGTTGCCACAGTAACAGAAACTTATTTAGATGTAACAAAGTGAGATGGATATGTCACAAGTCGGGATATCCAAGCCTGGTATTACGTTATAGTTTCTAAACGCCAACAGAATGGAGCCAGCCTGCTAAGTTGGTGCTCTATGAGCTCGGGGGTTCAAATCCCCCTCCCGACGTCTTTAAAAAAGCTATGGCGATATTGGAGGGTTCCTCATGCTGGAGGGATTCCATCACATGAAAATTTAAAAGAAAATGCTTCATTTGGATTGAGCAGGAGATGGTGGGCCGGAGCAGATTTGAACTGCCGACCTCCTCCGTGTCAGGGAGGTGTCATACCGGACTAGACCACCGGCCCGTTGTTTTCTAGAACATTGATACGAATGTACAAGTGTAAAAACAATAAGCTTACTAATAATTAAAAATCTTACTCAGATGATGAACTTGGAAAGACTTTACCCCCAGCAGCCTCAATTTTCTCCTGAGCACTTAATGTAATCTTTTTGGCATAAAGGTGCAAAGGATGTCTTACAAACCCTTTTCCCATTACTTTTACATATCCCATCTCTGCAACATCAATTTTAACAATTGATCCTTCCTTTTTTGCAATGTTCTTGGCTAATAACGAATCGATTTGTTCATCAATAGCTCCTACATTGATTGAAAAATCAGATGATGGAGTATTTGGAGTAGTAAACCCTTTTTTATTGAGAATCATATCAGCTACTCGTCCAATTTGATGGTGATCCTTTATTCCAGCATTTCCCTTTCCCCCGCGAGAACCTCCTTTCCGATGACCACCAGAGATTCGACCATAGCCATAAGTTCGGCTTCCGCGTTGTTTTCGCACCTTTTTTCTCTTTCTAACTGACATCACTGACCACTCTAAGCCATTTTTATTATAAGATCATTGATCTCATTTCCACGATAACCAAGGGCTCCTCCTAGTGTAAAAGGTTGCTTTACACCACTTGGTCTATGTCCTTTTCGAGGAGGATGTAATCGAAAGACTGGTTTAAGTCCTTTGATATCTGATAAACTAGCTTCAAACTTAAGAAACTTTTTGATAAAATCATCAATACCTGAAAAATTCGTATTATTCCGAATATAATCT
Source organism: uncultured archaeon (assembly GCA_964485715.1). Lineage (GTDB taxonomy): Archaea > Asgardarchaeota > Heimdallarchaeia > Hodarchaeales > Hodarchaeaceae > Hodarchaeum. Next base: position 9,348 of record CAZALJ010000003.1, on the reverse strand, counting down.
TCTGTAATCCGCTTTCCTCCTTCTAATCGCCCTCTTTTCAAAAGTAATTCCTTTAAAGTCGGGAAATCTAGTTCACCCCAGGCGATAAGGTCTTTAGCTTTCTGTAACATTCCTTTATAGGTTTCGCGATCATCAATAATAACACAATGATTTGTACGATTTAATCGTAAAAGTTTAAGCGTTTTTTTAATGGAAAAGCTTCTATCCACACGGCCTCGAATTCTTACAACTGCGAGTTTTTTAATTTCTGGATTATTTTTTGACATTCTAGTCACCCCATTCTGAGATATGGGAAATACGATAAGTTGCTCGCAGTGCTTCGAACGTTGCTTTGCAGAAGTTTTGAGTTGTTCGTGTATCACCTAATGTTTTACTCCAAATATCGGAAATTCCAGCTAATTCTAGCACACTTTTTGCCACGTCTCCAATTACCAATCCCAAACCCTTGGGAGCTGGTTTGAGTACCACACGTACACTGCCAACTTTCCCTTCAACTTGAAATGGAATAGAATGAGGATTACTACACGTACATTCCCAACTCCCACATCCTCTTTTTACAGGAACTATATTTAATTTAGCCAAGATAATTGCATTTCTAATTGCTGTACCAACGCCAGCAGCTTTAGCTTGAGCAACTCCCACAATGCCATTTTTGTTACCAACACCAGCAGTAGCAACAAATAAAGTTTTTCTCCCTGCATCTGTTTGGCGCTGAACACGACCTACATCAAGTACTGTTTCAGTTAAATTTGGTACTAAGAAGTCCACAACGCGAACGTCGTCGATCCTGAAAGAATCTCGAAATATATCATAAATTGTTGCAATGGTTCCGTCCTTCACCATTTGGCCAACTTCAGTACGTGGAACCCAAGAATCTAAATCTACTGTTGGGGGAGTTCTTTCAATTTTTCTTTTCCTGCTCATAAACAATTCACATCCAAATTAATCCTTAGGTTTTAATGATGTTTTGTTTGAATTTCCTTTTTGGTTCTTTCAAAGACTTCAGGAATCTTAACTGGATTAATGTTTTGTCTGATGTAGTTTGAAAACTGTTTATCGAATAACTCTTTATTAATTTCCTTAAGTAATCTTGCAAAATCTGCGATATGAGTTCCATTTAACCGATTATTTGCAGGAAAAATCTTATCTGAGTGTGGAATCTCTATTCCTGCATCGACAATCCCTTTCAGAGCGGCAAAAACGCGGGATCCATAAACTGGAGGGTGAAGTCCAATATCTAAGAGTGCTGCGGATATCCCTGTCTTTTTGGCTTTTAAACCCGCCAATAGCCCAACTAGATATGCGCTAGGAAGGTTAGAAGTGGCGCCACCCCAGTTATAATTCTTTAATTCACGAGAATGAGATGCAGAAAGAGTAATATCTCCATTAATTCGAGCTTTAACAAATTGTACTAGACAATGACTGTTTGTTACACGCACAACGGCTCGTATCCTTTTACTCCGAACAAGTCTTCTTCTTAAATGATAATTAGTTTTTCCCTCTCTCCTGCGTCTAAAAGGAATACGGTACCGTGCGTTTCTAGCCATAAGAGTCATCTCCTCTTCTTTTTGGGCTTCTTAACTATACCCAAATCTTCAATTGTGTTCCGAAGATGAGTAACGCTCCGATAAGAATTACCTTTCACTTTAACATAATGTTTTCGATATTGTGCTGGACTAATAAGCTGGTTGTCACGCAAGCCGCGAAGATACCTCCGTTGGCTCCGTACTTTATTGATCCAAGTTTTTTTACCAGGTTGGCGCGCACCAGCACGTCCTTTGCGCCTTCCATGACCCCTTCGTTGGCCTCGCCTTTTCTGTATTTGTATTGAACGGGCACGTCCTCTAGAAACCCCCTTAATAGCTTTTTTTCGAATAACCCTATCAGAAATTAATTTCCGAATATCGTCCCGTGTCAAAGCTAAGGACAGATCCTCTTCAATATCTGGATCAATCCAAACACGCTTGATGCCAACGCCTAAGATTTTAGCTGCAATCTTTTTCTGGGGTGTTAAATTCATTCCTCTTCACCTAAATCTTCATCTTCTGATATTTCGAGATCCTCAATGTCTATCTCTTCTAATAGTTCATCATCAAGCTCCAATTCCTCTTCAAGATCACCTAAGTCAATTTTAGCTGAAATGGGATTTAATATCCGAATATTCAGCAATTCAGCTTCCATGATGATTCTTTCTCTTTTCTTTCTGCCTATTTTTGCAGCAATACGCCCAACTTGACGATTAGAATCAATTAGTGATAGATCTACAGGTGAATAGATTAAAATTTCCTCTTTTCCAGAAGATGATTGATAACGAACCTGTTTAGGACTTCTAAAACCAATCATTGGAGAAATCGGCCACCCACCTTTTTTTTCACGGGTTTTAGAATCAATCCCACGTGCTCTTCGCCATCTTTCCTTTACTCGTTTATATCGCCAAGATTCAACCCTTCGAAAAGAAGGCCGTTTTCGCTTTAAATTCTCACGGATTCTTCTTAGACGTATTATTTCTGATTGATTTTTATCTTCTGAAATGTCTACCATTGTTTTCCATCTTTTTTTCAAATATAGGATATTTTCCTTTAGCTAAAATACGGCGATTTAAAACGGGCTCCTATAATTTTAAGAATCTTTACTTTCAGTTCATAATATTTGACGGGTGGTCCGTTAATAAAGATCGACTAGGGCCCCAAAGAAGCGACTGTTGAGACTCTATTTAAATGATACAGGAGGTCGGGAATAGCTCCTATTAATTCACTGTAACTTCATAAGTAATCAGATTTTACTTCATAATTTATATTAGGTTAAGGAGCGTGGTGGAAGCTCTTTCGTTTTCTGTTAAAAGGAGTTCTGAAGAAAATCATCTCATAGGAAAAAAAAACACGGTTTCTAATTGAAAAACTATCTCGTACCTAGATTATAAGAATATTGCGACTAGGTTAAAGGGGGACTACTTTATGGGAATTATAAATTATTTTTATTTAGATTAAGGGGGGAACTATGTTTAAATAATTTTAAAGGAGGATATAAAACGTGCTTGAACCACTCATTGGGTCTAGAACCAAGGTAATTATTATGGCTTTTTCTTATTATATGTCTACATATGAACCGGTGTTCCTCGATAAGTTACTGAATAACTTTAGAAATATTTGATGTTTCTCATTATTTCTTGTCAGCGATTAGTTTTTAGGATTCACAAGCAGTAGTTTCCGTCAGGTGACAGTAATACAGAAAAAAGTTGCAGGGGACCAAATTTTGGTATCTCCAATTAAAAAGGTGTGACATCAATTATTTAATCTCTACTAATTGTTTTAAACCTCTGGAAAATGTTTAGGACAAAATGAGAAACGATACAATTATACCGTCAAAATGTACTAAAAAATTGTACCTTATTTGAAAAAGCTAGTTAGTGTAAATGAATCTTCAAACATATTAAATTAAAGAAGTTAACAATGATAGTGGACCCTTATCTATCCAGGAAAAAAACTTAACCACCTTCAGGGTTGGTAAAGCTAGTTTAGGAGAGTATTATTCATTCACACCATTATAGAAAATGCGTTTAACGAAATAGATGCCTACATGTCGGAAATAGCAAGATTAAATGCACAAAAAATTAAATTTTGTAATTTTTTACGTTCTTTAAACCCTAATCTAACAGGTTTACCTCCGCATTTACGCAATTTGACTCATGATAATCAAATGTTCACTCAATTATTCTCTCAAGATATTTCGGGGTTAACAATCGGAGGTATTGATGGTGGGTATGCTTCACGGTTATTAATTGGTTTTGATATCTTTGTTTTTCGTGCTATCGCTGCATTTTTGACTTATACACCAGAAGGAATTCAAAAAACAACCTATTATCCTGCTAAGACCCCTCCTCTTGAGATTGCTGTATCTGATGTAGGTTTATCTTCAGTTGATTTCGAGAACATGGGCTCAATTCGCCGAGCAATTACTGAATTACAGATAGCAACCCAAATTCTTGAGCTAAGCCGAAAAAAACTGGATATTTTACTCTTAGATGGAAGCCCTGTTATCAGAAAACCTCAAACTAGTGATCAAAAAATTTTAAACTACTATCAGACCTATTTATCATTACTTTCAAGATTAATCTTTCATGCGAAAAATCAGGGGATCAAATTAGCTTGGATTGTAAAAGACAGTCGACTGAAATTGTTCACAAAATTCCTTGGGCAAATATTGCCCTTTATTGCTGATGAACTTCCTGAAATTCTTTCTTGGGATTATCGCAGAATTATTAATAGAAGTCGTGATATGGACCTGTTTTACTATCTTTTAGAATCTAATGTCCGTTCTATGGCATATTACCGCCAATTTAACATATCAAAGGAATTTGGACAAGAGTTTGCCCTTTATGCTTATTATCTTAAAACTGCGCCATTTGACATTCCTCTTCGAATAGAATTATTTCAATCTATTCATCGAGAAAGGGCTGATCTCATCAAGGAGATTAATACCATATCAGAGGCAGTCCTACCTGTATCACAATACAACAAGAATTATGGAATTCCTGCTCCTATCGTTGAAGCAGATGCACGAGCAAAAATTAAAGAAACTGAAATAGATGCTCTTCTACAACTAATACGTATTCGTCATCCAACTCCAGACTTATGGTTTTATCGCAGAGAAAGGGCTCCATGGAAATTTTAAACCAGTATAAGTGGAATAATCATGACTGCAATCGGAACTGTAATTGCTACATCAGACTCACCAAGTCTAGAAAGTATTGAACTAATCCTTGATAAGAATGATCAATCACAGATTGAGAGAGGGCAATTTGTGACTGTCCCGAAGAATAAAAACCAAGTTGTCATAGGGCTTATTATAGGCATAAAGAAGCACAATAACTATTATGAGACTTTTGATTCAAGCGTTCACGAGATCGCATCACGAAATTATGAGGCTATTTTCCCTGTTCGTGAATGGGAAAGCACATTAGCAAATGTTAAACCCCTTGGGGAAATCGATCTTGAAACAGAAAAAATTAGCCGATTAAAATTTCCTGTCTCCCCAGGTTCAAAGATATTTATTGCTCAAGCTTCTGTTGTTTCCAAATTTTTAGGACTTGATGAGAAAGGTATATATTGGGGAGATCTCCCATCTAACAATGTAAAAATAAGGGTTAATCTTTCTAGGTTATTACGGAAGCATCTCGCTATCCTAGCTATTTCTGGCGCTGGAAAATCTTATGCAACATCTATTTTACTAGAAGAGATATATAAGAATGGTAAGATGAGTGTTCTTGTTATTGATCCTCATGGGGAATATTCTAGCATTATTCCAACCATGGCAGAAGATACAAACACAGAAGTTATTAAAGGTTCTTTCATTTCAATTGGAGTCCCTGAATTATCAGCGTGGGAAATCTCCGAATTTATTCAGGAAATCTCAGTTGTGCAGACTAGAGTACTAGATGACGTCATTTCCAATATTCAAAAAAAGAATAAAAGGTTTTATGGCTTACAAGATATCATAAAAAGGCTTCATGCTTCGGAAACAATTAATACTCGAACAAGAGAAGCTCTAATTGGTTGGTTATACTCTTTACAACGCACATATTTGTTTTCTACGGAAACTAGTCCAGATCTTACAGAACTATTGCAACCTGGTAAGATTGTGATTTTAGATTTGTCAGACATTCAAAATCTACGAAGTCGGCGTATAATTGTATTACATTTCTTGAAACGTCTTTACTACCTGCGTACGCACGGTAAAACTCCTCCATCTATGTTTGTGATTGAGGAGGCTCATCAATTCTGCCCTGAAAGATCCCGCTGTATTTCAAAACGTATCATCGAAACAATAGCACGTGAAGGAAGAAAATTCTATGTCTCACTATGTTTAATATCTCAGCGCCCTATAAATTTGTCAGTAACAGCTCTTTCTCAATGCAACACTAATTTAATTCTTCGTATAAGAAATCCTTATGACCAAGATTTCATCGGAAGAACTTCAGAAGGCATTGACCGGTCTACTCTTAAAATGATTCCTGATTTGGAAATTGGGGAGGCTCTCTTAGTTGGGGAAGGTATTAATTACCCTACTTTCTTTCGAATTCGATCACGAACCTTCTATAGTAAAGATACTTCGCCAAACTTGGAAACAATGGCAGATAGGTATAAAAAAGCTTGGCGTGCCAGACATAATACTACTTAGAATTCATTCTAAAACAACTCAGGAATTCCGCTTATTCAATATTATGGTTGAGATTAATAATCCTGATTTATTCTTCAACGATTCAATAAAGGTGGTTTCAAAATCTTAATTACAATCGCGCTTTTAAAAAATCTGGTGGGAATATCATAAACATTTGTTTTGAGACATGATAGGGGGTGAAAATTTCTTAAATAGAATGTGTGAATTACTGCCTTATAGGTAGAGTGGTTTTTTTACGGATTTTTTATAAATGAATATTGAAATAAGCATCACTCGAAAATATAAAACCAAAAAGAAAGTGGAGACATAGAATTTTGGCACTAATTTCTTGGTATTACGCAAAATTCATTGCTAGTGCTTTAGTTATTGTTATTCTTCTCTTGATATTGGCATATTTATTATTTTATAACGAGGAAGACAAAGATTTAGAAGAGGAAATGGAAACATAACTTCTAATTCTCTTCCGTTAGAAATCTATCCCACAAAGTTCTAGTTTCTCAGAAATCACTACAGAAATTCTTACTAGTTTTTATCCCTTTCTCTCCCTACCCTCCAGGAAAAGCTTTAATTTTCAAATAAATAGTAGTGAATTATTTCATGTTATTTGAACAGAACATTCCATTTTAATAATTTTCTTTGTTTTTTTGTGGAAGTCTTCGATTTTATAACAAACAAACCTCAATTCTTGGTATCTTGCCTTAGCTGCAGCGACAAGCTAGTTGATGACATCTTGCAAATATAAATTACCACCTTTGAGTACATTTATGATAACCTGATAACTTAGCAGAACTCTTAAAGATTACTCTTAATCTCTGCCTTTTGTATATTGCAGACGGCAAAAAATAAGGAGCTAATGTTGATTGAGCCATCGGTCACGTTCATCTCGCAGAATGGTAGATAAATGGTCTGCTAAACAGTTATATCAAATTTACACTCCATCCAACTTTTTGGAAGGGGACGAAAAGATCATTGGGGAAACAATTGCTAATGATCCAAAAAAACTAATAGGCCGTGTTATAGAAGTTTCATTAGCAGATATTAATAATGATTACTCGAAAATGCATGTTAAACTAGAATTTCAAATTGTTGAAGTTGTTGGTAATACAGCACGAACTAGATTTAAAGGGCATACTTTTGCGAGAGATTACTTGAGATTTCTTGTTAGACGGCGACGAACCCGTATTGATAGTATAAATACGGTTCTTACTAAAGACGGGGTTCCTTTTAGAGTTACAGCTACGGGATTCACAGCCCATCGTTCAAAAACAAGTAAAAAAAATGCCATTAGACGCAAAATGCTTGAAGTCATTGCAGAACGTGCGGGTGAGCTTAATAGCGAAGATTTTATTCGTGAAGCAACTGGAGGAAAGTTATCTTCACTAGTCTATTTTCAATGTAAATCAATTTATCCACTTAAAGGGGTAGAAATCCAAAAAACTAAAATTTTAAGAGCGATTACAAGCTGATTAAACGCTATTATGCAATTTGAGAATGTTCTCAGTCACTTGGACTGCAGATAATAAATCTATCAATGTAGCTAACGTGGTTTCGACACTTTTAACGTTTCTTAAGTTAAAAATAAGAGTGCTCGCCGCACACACAGAGTCATATACCATAGGTGGCTCTGTAAGATTATCTGGATCAATGGCTGCATGGATAATTTCAGCAATCTCATTGGATCCCATTTTTATTTTAATAGATACATTTATATTCTTTATGGGCACCTTTTACAACTCTTCAAGAACCAATTGGTTGACACGGGCTATAAAATCACTCAGAAGAGCTTCAGAGATTATGGCTCCTGCAGCAGCAGCATGTCCTCCAACTTCTGAATTTGGTTCAATATCACGAATGACTTGATTTAATATTTGACTTAGATCAATCTGTTGGTCTTGAAAACGAGAACGCCTCATACTTATCTTAATCTTTCCTGTTGTAGTTCGAGCACATCCTAACATTGGTTTTGGGCTTATTTTTTTCCTAGAACTTAGCATTGAAATGATTGTTCCGATCATTCTCTCATTTATAGAATCTCGTCCATCTAAAAAATGAATAGCAGTTAATTCCTTCAAATGATCTTCAGATAAAGCCCACTGTAGGTTTTGTGAGATCATTCTGGAATATTCTTTTTCTATCAGCTGAAGATCCCGTAAAGTGGTTTGACGGTCTCCTAAACATAATGAAATACCGACGTCTGGACGCTGAGATCTTCCACAAGCATTTAATTTTGTTGAAAAAACACGTGCATCCTTTAAAAAATCTATATTCTCGTTTTTTAGTTGATAATCCTTCTTATAGATTTCATTAGGATCTACATCATATTGTATAATTAGTTCTGATGCCAAACGACGGCATTCCTCTTCATCTAAATCATAAAATGACCTTTGTTCTCCCTCCTTTCTAAAGGGAATGTCTAGCCTTTCTAGAAATGCTCTAATTTCTAGCTCATTTTCAAAGCCCAAAAAATCAGTACGTCGTAAAGTAGAGATAACAGAACGAGTTCTATCGAAAAACCAAACAGAAACATCATCAGATACCACTTCTAACCGTTTTGCATCTTCCACAATGAGTTTATTCAACCCAATCACAGATGAATATTCCCCTTGATCCTGACGATCCCCAAGAGCTCCAATAAGAGCTAATGGAGACAGATATTTGTTTTGAGGGTTTATGTGGATCGAAACAAAATAAGCCACACCTGCACCACTCAATTCAGTAGCACCGTCGATAGAATAATTATGGGGGTTGAGATGGTGAATATTTCCCGAAAGCTCAATCTTTGAGGTGGGAGAATGATGATCTAAGATGAAGATTTCATGAGACTGTTTCCACTGTGAAAATGCCTCAATAATACCTGTTCCTATATCTGAAAAAATTACAGTACTTCCATGAGGTAGCGATTCCTTGAGATTATTCAAGGTACTATACTCTAAACGCTCAAAAACCCGAAGATGGAAGTTAAAATTTGCTTGAGAGAGTGTAGCAGCTAATATCGAAGCTGCTGACAATCCATCTGCATCGAAATGTGAAAAAATGTAGATTGGATAAATGTTGTCGGTTTTTTGGATTTCTTCAGCGACTTGTTGACATGCCTCGAAAAAAGAGGCCTTATTTGTCAAGTTAATTTTCTCCATGGTGTTGATTAAAATTTAGAAGCCTCTAAACGACTTG
>CAZALJ010000002.1:0-23876 GCA_964485715.1 uncultured archaeon | reverse complement strand
AGCATAGCCATGTTACATAAAAACGATGGCCTATGTCAGGAGTTCTGAATTTAGAGACATGTCTTACCTTGTAATTTAGAGTTGTACAGCTAGCCACGTTGGAATAGCTGGAGCGCTTTGAGTTGCCAGAATATGTTCGCACGCGGAAATCATATTTCGTATTATTCTTCAGGGTAAAAACTGGGTACTGACACGGTGTGTCGTCGATAGGATCAACGTAGTGACTCTCCGTGACCCAGTACGGAACTCTTCTCAATTCGGTCCACGTTAAATAGCGAGAATCAAAATCAGATTGAATTTCCACACAATAGCCGTAGCCAGGATTAGAGGCTCCGGACCAGGTTAAATTGATCTGATTCGGACCCTTCGCCGTTCCCTTTATAATAGGGATATCTAACCCCCTCGGAGCTGCGTAAATTGCTGAAAAATGTATGATCATTGCTAATAATAACGGTGTTTGAATGTATTTTCTCATTTGGGCAGCTCCTAATACATTTATTTAGGTCATTATAGTAGATTTTGTAACCGACTTAAACGTCTTAGAACCATTTGAGACTGGAGCACCTTCTTAGCCTAAAAGGGATTTCTCGCCTTTCAGAAGGCTATCTCCTCGGTTTCAACTATCAAGCTTGTGGGGTGTTTCGCCCCTAAAGCTCCTAATCAGTTACGGCTATCGCAAGGTCAGACGGATATGATCAAGTTTGAAATGTCAGGCTTTGTATGGCTGTTCCTGTTTATTGTGGAGCGCGCTTGGGTAGGAACTCAGACGCTATAGCCAGTCTGAGTCACCATAAAGTGATATTATGCCGAGTGGGCCATCCGCTATTAGGTAGAAAGTAGTCTTGTTGAATGAATGGCGATTTCTGTTTGATATCAAGAAAGGGTCGGCTGTAACATCATATCTTATAATCAAAAGCGAAACCGCTCAACCTACGAATAATTGAGCTTAATTGTATATATTGCGTGCGGTCATATCCGATGGCCATGGTATACCAAAATTTTTTCGAAAACGGAAGCAAGATACAATGGTAAATCCGGTCCGGTTATCGTAAATAGTTCTTTACTTAATTTCTACAATATTCTTAAATTGGTCGGCGGAGCAGGGGCGTCAACTTCGAATGCCCCGATATCGGGTGCTAAACCGTCATAACCGAGGGTTCCCCAAGTAGAGTCAGGAACTTGTACACCGGCATCTATCGCTTGACTTGTGCTTTGAAGGTGAAACTCCCTGATAGCTTCGTCTATAAAGTTTGGCGTAAAAGAATAATTGCTGCTAAATTCTACCCAATCGGTATCTGCATCCGCTACGCTTTTAGCTGTTCCTCCCCAACCTTTTACACATATTGCGTGGTTTGGGTCTTCAACCAATGTTGACCAGTTCTTGAAGAGTATAAGATTATTTGTAATAGTCGTCCCTGCATAATTTTCTGCCAGAAAAATCGTCCTATCAAGTGGCCCATCTCCGTCCGATGGAACAGGGTCTGAGTTGTAGTAAATAATATTATTCTTAATCGTATTGTTTCGCTGGTTGGAATCGAACATAGTAATTGCAGGTCCACTATTGTGATAAATAGTGTTATTATAGACCAAATTATTACTTGCCGCCGTCCCTAATTGTTGGCTTATTTCCACGCCAGGAGAATACCTAGTATTGGGATAAGAACTAGATATGCCATCATAGATTGAATTGCGTCTTATCGTGTTATAGTTGGAAGATAATTCAATTCCAGGTTTATCTGATGTATTAGATGTTGTATAGTTCGCCAGAACATCTTTGATAACGCTGCCTTCAACTAAGTTATACTGTGACGCAGGACTTCCTGTGCATTCCCATCCTAATCCCCAACCGCCATCATGTAAATTATTCAACCACTTATTGTAATCAGAACCGTTTTGTGTTAACCCAGTATCATGTCCACCACGGCTGATATTAGTATATTGAACAATATTACGATCAGCGGCATTTTGCGTACAAGCATAACCATCATCGGCACCTGAAGTACCGCTATCATGTATGTAACAATAATGAATAAGGTTATAGTCACCTGAAGTATTAACAGTGTCCCAAGAACTTCCAGCACCATCAATTTCACAATTAACAAGCGCATTCCGTGAGCCAGTTATGTAAACCCTGTAATCACCATCGCTGTTATCTACGTTAATTCCATCTACCACGACATAGTTGGTACCAAGAAGTATTGTGTTGTTTTCCGTAGTTGAAGTAATGGTAACAGTATCCCCAGGCTTCGCTTGGAAAACAATTCTGTTTGCTTGCGTACCGGAGTTCGATGGAGTCAGGTTATCAGAAGTGTAATTTCCACCTCCTACCAATACCAACGTTCCTGCCGAGACATTATTGGCATCTGATATATGATCCCATGCATTGTCCCAAGAAGTACCGTCTTTGGATCCGGCTCCCGTCACAGTCACATATCTAATTGTCGATGGATAGGTGGTTGTTGCTTGGGCAGTATTTGAGTAAGCGGAATAAACGGTCGTTCCATCATCCTGTTTACCGAAGGTTCTGACACGAAAATTATAAGTGGTATTATGTTGCAGGCCATACTGCATCCACTGAGCAGCACTGCCATTTTCAGTACCAGAACCATCGGCAACATCTAAATAGTGGGACTCAGTGACCCAATATGGCAGCCATTGTCTGCCATTTCTGGTCCCCGCGATCTCTGTCCATGATGAATATCTGGAATCAGAATCCGAGTGAATTTCCACTATATATCCCCAACCCGGATTAGAATCCGCGGGCCAAGTTAGATTGATTTGGTTTGGGCCTTTTGCCATTTCTGTTATAGCTGGGGCATCCAAGCCCCATGCGATGCTATAGATGAGGAGGAGTGGAATAAAAATTGAAACAACTAGTAGATAAGAGAACTTTCTCATTGTTCGGTAACCTCCGAAATGTATTTAAATGCAATCAAGGCATTTTATAGCAATTTTCGTGCCATCCTTCGGAAAGCTAAATTCAATAATCAATTCAAGAGGATAGTAATGGGGGTCCAAAAATGATGTTGCACAAATTTGCACGCTAATGACATTTTGTACGTGAAATAGGAGCGCAATCGATTTGTTCTTGTGTCCCACGTAATATCTCCTCTATCCGGTGTAAGCAGGAAAAGCCCTTTTCAATAGGAGTTTTCTTATGCTTTAGGGCGGAGGCTCTGGTCTCGGCCAGGCATCTCAATAAGGCCCCTTCGTCGCCGATTGGAAACAGAATTGCTTGCTTAGGTCTCAACCCCGTGTCCGAGGCAATGGCCGGAATTCCCAGCTGAATGGCTTCTTTCAGGGAGATACAGTCGCCATCATACCGGGATGTTCGGATGAAACAGTCACTGGATGCAAGAATCTTCAGCGTATCTTCATGATCAAGATCTCCCGTCAGCAATGCCTTCCCTTCCAGATCGAGTTCTGAGGTCATTTTCTCGAGGTTTCTGTAAAGAGACCCACACCCGATCATGACTAGCCCCGCTTGAGGGTATTCATCAACAAAACGGCCAAAGACCCGAAGTAAAAGCTCTAAGTCGTATTCAGGCTCAAGCAACCCGATATTACATAATAGAGGTTTTTTCGTTCTGATAAAGTAATTAATTGTCTCTGGAAGGGGACTATTTGTAAAATTATTCCCAAACGCAAAAGGTGAAATAATTTGAATTCTTTCTGGTTTTATTCCAAGCTTCTTAAAATAATCTGCAATTTCTGGATTCACACATATGATGGCCCTACACCATGCAAAAGATGTTTTTAAAAGAAGTCTTCTCAAAAAATTTCTGGGGTGTCCCCAGACTGGAAGTCCCCCTGAATGAACTGTTATAACGCACTTGCTATAAAAAAGCAGACTAGAAAAAAGAGCAAGCAAAAGAAGCCTGGCATGGAGAACGCCGCCAAAATGGAGGTGACAAACATGGTTTCTCTTCTTGAACAATTGATAAGTTACCTGGTAAGCCCTTTTAGGAGATACAAGTTTTGATGATCGTAAGCGCTTATTCTTGCCCATATTGATGACAAAGCATTCGTGCCCCTTACTCGCTAAAAACCTTTCTAAATGGACCAAGTGGACCTGCACCCCTCCATAAGGAGGAGGGTAAGCTCCGACAAGCAAAACCTTCAATACTTCTCTCCTAGTTTAGGTATGTATATCAAATGATCTCAACCTTTTCTTGTGACCCCGTCTCCAGAGATTTCATAGCGGCTAGAGCACAAAGTGTTGCTTTAGCTCCATCTATCACTTCTTTTTCAAAGTCCCGTCCTCTTAGAACTCCCATAACAAAAGCATCTAATATTTGATAATGGCCCTTTTCTGCTTTCATGCTCTTTTTCTTTTTTGGCCGAAAGCTAGGTCCACCCCAAATCCATAGTCTTCTCACATCTTCGACCACAGCGGTTGTTCCCCCGGAGGAAATTTCAACTCTTTCTGACCCAAGGTTTCGGTGACCCACCGTTTCGTAAACAAAGCTTCCTACAGACCCATCTCTAAATGAGATAGTACAAGCAAGATTGTTCTTGCTACTTATTACATCTTGAGGCAGAGCCAAGTTATGAGCAAAGATAGTGACTGGTTCGGAATCAGCAAACCAAGCCATTAAGTCAAAGAAATGGCACCCCTCACCTAAGACTGCACCTCCTCCCTCAATAGGATCCATCATCCAGTAAGAGCCAGTCATGTCGGGAGAGTTCATACGAATCGATATAAGTTTCGGACCTTTGCCCGAGATCGCTGTTTTTGCCATTTCGTACATTGGAGAACAACGACGATTAAAATTGACCATGAAGCCCAGTCCAGTCTCTCTCACTAATCGCACAAGATTGGCACAATCCTTTTGAGTCGTAGCCATGGGTTTCTCCAAGAAAACATGTTTCCCTGCTTTAAGAGCTTCTATTGCCATAGAGGCATGGAGGTCATGTCTTGTACAGATCATGACTATATCTATATCGGGGTCTTCGATGATCTGCTTGTAATCGGTTGAAGAGTATTCGCTTTTAAATCGGCTTCCAAAATGCTTTGCTTTGTAACCCTTTGGTGTACAAACACCCTTCAAAATCAGTTTTGGGTGTTTGTTTACATTTGGGAGATGAACCCACCGGGCAATATTTCCTAACCCAATAATGCCCACCCTCAGATTATCAGGTTGTGCCCTTATTTTCCTTGGAGAGACCAAAAGCGAAGTCGTTGTCTTTTTAATCTTTTCTTCTATAGCAGAATCGGGGTAACGCAGGACTGCACCAATAATATCCTCTTCTCCAGAAGCCATCTTTGAATAGACAATCGGAGCTTCCTGGATCGGAAACTCGTGAGTAATAATGTGCCCAGATTGGACTTGTCCATCATTCAATAATCTCAGGAATTCTGCCATATTCCGATTTTCAGTCCATCGGACATAGTCGATGGGATAGTCGATACCCTTCTTCTCATATGCCATATCATAACTTCCAGGACCATAAGCCCTAGAGACTGTTAATCTAAGTTCTTTTAGAAAGACGCTCTCCCAGGGAATTTCCATTTTAATCATCCCTACCACAACAACGCGTGCGCGGCTGCGAGATATATCCACTGCCATCACAAGAGGCTCGGAAGTATTGCTTGAAGCGCAAATGACTACGGCATCGACTCCTTGCCCATTTGTTAATGTTGACAGAACACTCTTAGGATTTTCAGACGCATGAAGCACTACTTCTGCTCCATGTTTAATAGCCCTTTCCATGCGGGCTTTTTTAAGATCTATTCCAAAAATCCTTGCCCCAGAAATTCTGGCCAACTGGACAACAAGTTGTCCAATAAGACCAAGCCCGATAATCGCAACGGTGTCTCCAATCGTAATTTGGGTGTTACGAACGGCATGGAGAGCAATACTTCCCACTGTTGTGAGCGAGGCTTCTTTCAGATTAACCTCTTCAGGAACTGGGACAACCAGCTTGCCAGGAGCACAAACGAATTCAGCATGGCCGGTCTGAAGTCCCCCAAATGCAACTTTTTGGTTCAATTCAAGGTCCGTTATCCTTGCAGATTTCTCCACGATAATCCCTGCTCCCGAGTATCCTGTGATGGATAACTCCCTGAATTTATCTAAAATAGCTTGGGCTGTCCTTACGAATCCCTGCTCTCTTACAGCGCGCCCGACCAGATTCTGAATTTTATCTCTTTTGTCGATGACCCCTTTCATTAGGCCTTCCGGGTGCAAACCAGCGATTTCAGTTCCAGAACTAATTAATGAATAAGCTGTTCTAATTTTTACCTCGCCTCGCGCTATCGAGGGCTCTGGTACCTCTTCGACGACAATTTCTTTTAGACCTTTTCTCAGAACCTGGAGCATCTTTAATTCCTTTTAGTTATAATAAACTTTTTGGTAATTCTCGATCATCCTTCCTAAACTAAACCTCTTAGTTACTTCTGTTTTTGCATTCCCTAGAAGACTTATTCTCTTTTCTTCGCTCTCAACTAGCGATCTTATTGCTTTGATCCAACTCTGTGTTTGATCCAAAGGCATCAGTAACCCTGTTTTTCCATTTTCAATGATCTCAGAGTTTCCACCCACATCTGATGCAATAACGGGTATTCTTGCAGCCAAAGCTTCGATTAAAGTGATTGATATTCCCTCCGTCAAAGAAGGAAGAATAAATAAATCAAAAATTGAAAGAAGTGCGGCGACATCCTTTCTTTCACCTAAGAATATTGCAGAATTTGATAGACCTAAACTTTCTGAGTAAGCCTTTAGTTCATGTCTAATAGGTCCATCACCAACAAGAATTAATTTCAGTTCTGGGTGATCTCTGACTAGTTGTTTGAAAATGGAAATCAAGAATCTATGATTCTTTAATGGAACCATGCGGGCTATATTCCCAATGACAAAATCATCCTGGCCAATTCCATATGTTTTCCTCTTTTCTTCTCGAAATTGGGGCTGATGAAAATATTCTACATCTATTCCATTTGGAATGACCAAAACCTTAGATTTATCGATTCTAGATGAAGCTACTATTTTTTTCTTCAAATCATGTGAAACTGTAACTACATGTTTTACCTTCTTGAGTAAGAACTTCTCAGCAATTTTGAGAGCGTTTTTATCATCGTAGCCCGGCTCCTTACCATGTTCAGTGTGAATTATGTTTGAAATTCTTGCTAGAAAAGCTGCCGGAACTCCATATACAAGACCTGCCTCATTGTGGGTATGGATAAGATTAAATTTCCCTTCATTAATTATTTTTGCAATTCTGAGGGGAATGCTCCATGTAATCCCGGGCTTTTTATTTAGGGAGATTACTTTAATACCTTCATCTTCGGCCTCCTTCCCCAGCGGTTCTTTCCCATCCAGGCAACAGATACCGACGATGTGTCCCCTTTTTTTAAACCCCTTCGCCAGATCTAATACGACTCTCTCAAGACCACCAATATTTAAGGAGTGGGTAATATGTAATATGCGAAGAAGGTCCATTATATCTTTCTCATAATAGGGTTATGTGTTTTTCTTTTTAAGTAAATCATTCTGAATAAACTCAAGCGATGCTCTATCACTCATTCTGGTGCTTATAGGGTGAAATGATGATTGTAGAAGAGTATGGGTATTAACTCATAGAACATCATAAGATTGGATTTCCCGACTAAAGAAGGCATTAGTTTAATAGCCTTTGAGAGTGGACTTTTCGAATCTCTCCTAAAAGGCCTTCCTCCCAAAGCTTCTTCAACACTCTATTATTGGAATGAAAACGAGTCATGAGTCCAATCGCCAAGATACAGTTGTTTTGCTCTGCCGCTTTAGCCATTCGTTCTGCGTCAGCCGAACTGGTCGCAGTTGGCTTTTCACAAAGCACATGGATACCCAAATCAAGCAGTTCAAGCGCTATAGGAGCATGAAATCGTGGAGGCACAGCGACTAAAGCAAGATCCACGGAACCTTTCAGGTCTTATACTGAATTAGTGACACGTACATTCAAGCCGTACTCTTTCGTTATTCGATGCGTGTTTCTCGACTCCACATCGCAAAGATAATTGATCATCACATTAGGCGACTCTAAGATAGCAGGAATGTGATACTCGCGTGCAACCGCGCCGCAACCAACAATTCCTAAGCGAACGGGTGGAAGGCTTGATTTACAGTCTTTCAAGGTATCAATTCTACCTTACTTTTCTAGCCAAAAGTATAAATGCTCCAGCGACTTCATGTCTATTTTTGAACTTTAAAAAAGATACTGGGTATAAGATCAAAGAAATTATGTTTACCACTAAAAATCTGATATATCTATTTGTAATGGACACACCTGTTATGCCTTGCAAATAAAATGCAAGCGCAGACCCTCCAGATATAGAGATGTCACATTGGATAATTTGTAAATATTTTCCGAATATTTCTTTTAAACCGTCTTTAGAAAAACGATACAAATCCGGTGTACCTAGACAATACTGTTGAATAAATGGAGCATCTATTATTGCGTGCCCACCTTGAATCAATACCCTATGAACTTCTTTGGCAACCTGAAAGGGATTTTTACAATACTGAAGGACAGCGGAGAGAATACAAATATTAAAACATTCTTTAAGAAATGGCAATTCATGGGCATCACCAATTATATCAACACCATCCTGTTTTTGAATGTCTAAATTAAAGCATTTCTCACCAAACCTCGTGGATGACGAGCCAATATTTAGAATTAAATCATTATTCTTGCCAACTCTTTCGAGAATGTAGGTTATAGTTTTTTTATTTTCTTTTCTTATAAGATTCACTATTTTCATTATGTTTTTAATGTACCAAAATTTCCGTCGTTTAGCTTACTTGCAACAGAGAACCCCATCAGGTAAAAGAGTGTCCAACTATATTGAGTGGATAAGAAAAAATTTGATACCATATAGACCCATAATGAAACTTCGAGCATTTGAAAGAGGTATAAGGAGGCTATAGAGTGATTTGGAGCCGATGAGATTTTTTGGATTTGTCTAAAATTCTCAATAGTGAGATATAAAAGTCCCAAGAAAATTATAAGCCCAAAAATTCCAAGTTCAGAAGCCATCTCCAGATACCCATTATGAGCCACCTTCCATTGACCAAATTCATGCATCGCTCCCTCTGCAACTGAAAAATTTCCTAATCCCACTCCTAAGACAGGATTTTCTAGAAAGATTTCAATGCCTCTCCAAAATATCGTAATTCTGGCTTCACGGGACCCATCCTCACTCTTTTCAGGAATAAAAATGGAAGCGGCACGATCTTTATATCTGCTCGGAGCTAAACAAATAATTAAACCCAATATAATCAATATTAAGATTAATGTTTTCGCTTTCCTCCTACTCTTTACGGTAAGTCCAATTGCAATAACTCCCATTGCGATCATACCAGTTCGGGAATATGTGAGAATGATGTTAATAATGTATAAGACCAGTATTGTTATTAAAATCACTCTCTTTCGGAAACTTGGATGGACTTTGAATAAGTAGATGGCGAAAGGAATCATTGCTGCTAAGGTAACAGCAAAATCATTAGGATCTCCATAAAGTCCTACTCTTGAATATAAGCGATTCGCAGTGAAGGTTGTCCCTCTCGAGGAATCATAAATTCCAAGAAGCGCAACTGTGAATGTACTCAGAATCATTAACCACAAAAGTTTTGTAACCTTTTCCGGACTATCAACCACCCCCGCTATCAATAAGAGGATTAAAACTACTTGTATAAAGTCATTCGTAAATTTATGGAAACTGCCTCCAGGCCAAAGTCCAAAGGGGGATGTTATTATAATAACAGCCGCTAATGCCATTAATAACTTCACTTCGTTGGTTTTGAATAATTCTGGAATCTCCTTGCTTTTGGACGTAAAAAAAGAAACAATAGCGGCTAATGCGATAATCTTTGCAATAGGCACAATAGATAAGGGAGGATACAGTTCATGAGGACGGAGGAATAAGACAAGAGTAAATAGCATCAGAAAATTGAATGGCATATTTTATTATTTGGCGTTAGGCGATAAGATTTCCGTGTCGTAGAGTATTGCAGTGTATAATTTGTTATAGCTTCATAGTACTCGCTATTATTGTTCGCGGCTCGTATTCAAATAAGGCTTTATAAGATAATCCTTGTATGAATATGGGTTTCCTGTCTTGCTATGTTCTCCTGCTTTAATTATGTTGTACATTTCTCTTGCAGTTACATAATGGAGCTTATAATTATTTCCATCGTTATACTTTTCTTCGAGGTAAGAAAACATTCTATGGGCACCTCCACCTAATAAGACATCTATATGATCTTCTTGAGCCCCGTGACAATGAACTTTAATAAAAATCCATTCAGGGCGACCATTTACATGGATATGCTGTTGGACCCACAGGTCAATTCTGTCTGGTGTACCAGGATTATTTTTATGTATGGACCCATTTTCAATCCTGGGAAGAATCCCGAACTTATGTCTCTTCCAATTTAATGCCAATGGTCCCTGAATAAGCATGAGATCGCCAATCGGTTTTCCCCCTGCGTTTACGTCAACGCCTCTATTGTGGGATTTGCGCTTACCTGGAATATCCTTTGCGTAATAAATTGAGTTTACTCTACTTGTTTGAGATTCATGCGGGGCTGATGGCAGTGTAAAGTCAGCGTAACAACCAGCTTCTCTTAAAATTTTTAGTTCGTTGTCTACCCCGCACATTGTTGTGCCTTTCCTTGAATTATTCAACGCCCAGTTTCCATGAATAAAGCCAAAAGCATAACTGGAAGAATTCCGTTGAGTAATAAAAGCGCCATGCCTGGAGAACTCAATCTTGGCTTTTTCAAGCTTTTGTCTAAATCCTTCCGGAGTGTCATTTCCATGATGAAGGTGCAATTCAATTTCGCCAAAGCAATTCTTACAGAGTTTACTCATTTCCTCTAAACAATCAGGATTATACTGCTCGGCTGCATAAAACCAAGTATGCTGGATGGGTCTTCCATTGGAATCTCTGTGCGCAGCTGCAAGCTTTGGGTATTCGTTTATCCAGCGTTTTACTCTCTCCATTTCTCTTTGATTTGTTGCGTTATTCCACCTTGGCTCGAAGTGGTCAGCCATACAAAAGATGATATTCTGGATACCCATATAACTCTTACTTTTGAACACTCGTCTTATCTTGTGACGTATAAGTGGAGGCCCCCAAGTATTAAAATTTCTTGTTATGCGGCATTCATGCAACAAATTTCGAAACAGTAAATCCATGACTAGACCGAGCCCCGTCTTTCTCTATCATGATGCGTAGCCAATATCCGTCTCTCATCCCCGTCCTTCATTCTCTCAAACATATGCCAGTCCCAATTAGGTGATCCTAAAATCGAGCATGTGTAACCCTGCTGTTCAAGGACCGCATAAACTTCTGTAGCGCTTTTGCTTGAGTGAATTTCACAAATTATAATCGGTTTGTATTCCTGCAGCGTGTTTTTAGATCCTAAGAGGACATTTCCCTCTTCGCCTTCAACGTCAATTTTAATTAGGTCAGGCGGTTTAAGAGAACGCGTACTAATAATTCCATCAATGCTCGTAGCAAGCACCCTACTTATCTGCCATTTCATCTCATCGCCGGTTACAATGCTAGATCCGTATGCATTTCCGGTAACTGCAAAAGTAACTTCTCGTGGCCCATCTGTAAGGCATTCTTGGAACGGGACTATCCAGTAGAATTTGTTGACACCAATATTTCTTAATAGGCTTTTGTAAGCATGGAAAGCAGGTTCAAATGAGTACACTGTGCCATTCTCTCCCACAAGTTTAGCCGAGAGAAGAGTAAAAAACCCTATGCTTGCACCTATATCATACACCACATCTCCAATCTTCAAATGTTTGGCAAGAACTCCCTGTACCTCAGGCTCATACTTTCCACTTATGTAGATTTCTGTTATGTGTTCACCTACGTACAAGCGTATACCTGAGGCTAAGCCGTCATTTATCGTTTGAATTCTCCCGCCTGTCCTTATGAGGAGCAACACCAATTTTCTATAGGCTTTCGACAAAATAGGACTACCTTGAACATGTACTCGAATTTTCATTGGTACAATAGACCTCAAAAATCCAACAAATTGAAGCCTACTCCGCATAACATTTACTCCTCATAATCATCTTTGAAGCATCTTTGACAAGATTGCTATTCGGTTATAATGTTCAATATTTGCTGTCAAAACATCTAGTCGCCACGTTTCCTCTTTATCTTTATCTTCCATATTAATCCATATTTAATTTCATTCGCTGGCTTTTAATGTAATCCTAGGATAATTTCGCTTAACCGTTCAGTTTTCGTTTAATAACCGCTCGGCGGGATTAGTTCTCGCTCAATTTCGAACATCCTATAAGTTTTTTAAATAATTTCTTTTTCTTGTAACATAAGGTTTTAAACTGGCTAGGCTCTTAAATGCTTTATCACCAAAGAGAATTTTTGCAACAAGTCCATATCGGGAACCTTCAGCTGATGTTACCCAAAATGGGAATATGAGAATTGATTTGAGAATATAATAAATAGCTTTCTTCTTTTTGCCTCCGTGATTGAAATGCGAAGCAGCACAACAATAACGATAACTAAAGGATTTTCTTTTCAAGAACCACTTTCCTTTTAGAGATTTATCAGAGAAGGCCTTAGTAAGAACTCTTAATTCATTCTCGAGCATTTTATGTGCATTCGTGGGTGAACTCATGCTTATTTCAGTTACTCTGACTTTCGCTAAAGGAAGCTCAACATACTCTGTATCATAACGTTTAGAGATTCTCAGCCACATATCCCAATCTTCTGCAGATTTCAAATTTTCGTCAAACATCCCAGCCTTTTCAAAGCATTCCTTTCTTACTAATGCATAAGACCCGCCGCTTACGACATTTCGTAATAGAAGATCATTCATAAAGTCTGTCTTAGTTTGATAGTTTCTTGTAACATGTATATTTATTACTTTCCCTTTTTCATTGATGTTATACCCTCCACAGCTGACTATTCCTATTAAATCGGAATTTCCCATTATTTGAATTTGGAGTTCTATTTTCTCTGGTAGCCATATGTCATCTGCATCCAATAATGCAATAAATTGTCCACTTGATAGTTTTATCCCTAAATTTCTTGCCGCAGAGAGACCTCTATTTTCTTGATAAATATATTTTATCTTTGAACCATATTGTCTTTTTAGAATTTCCCCGGTATTGTCCGTAGAACCATCATCAACAACAATTATTTCCATATCTTTATATGTTTGGCCCAATGCACTATCTACAGCGTCAGCGATGAATTGCTCATAATTATATACAGGAATTACAGCAGTTACATTAGCCATTTATTTTCTCCTTTATTATTGTTGAAGTTAACTAAATACTGTTTTTATTATTTTATAGTTGGGGTTATAAAGAGTCGCCTATTTATTCTTGTCCACAAATGTTTAAATGTTTCAATTTCATCTTTACTATAAAAATTTAAAAAGTACAGAAAGATAGGAAAAGAAAGAGACAGGGCAAAATTGACCCCTATGGAATGAAAAACCGGATCGATACGGAACAGTTTTCCTACTATAAAGATTCCACAACTTAGAGCAACCATCTTAACGATTCTGGAGTATTCAAATGGGATAGAATAAAATTTTTTTGATATGAAATAATTCAAACTAAACATAACAAGAAATGAAGTAAGTGTTGCTGCTGCCGCCCCCATACCATGATATTTGGGAACTAAAATTCTACAGAGAAGGATATTAGAAATTGCACTAATCGTTACTATAAGTGGAATATACTTTGTTTTTTTTTCTAATAATATTCCGATTTGAATGTGATAATACGCTGCAAGTAAAAGATATGAAAGAACAATCATTGGAACAATTTTATATGCTTCTTGAAATTCAGGACCAGCAATAATCCTTAAGGTATCTTTTATCAAAAGTGATAGACCCAGTCCCGCGAACAATTGAATAAAAAAGTAATAAGTAAAAACCTTGGAGATCATTTCTTTGCCATTTTCCTGTTTAACCAAATCAAATCTTTTGGGTGCCCAAATTAGCATAAATGGTCCAAAGATTATGAAGTGAAGTAGCATACCAAATTTATAACCTAGGGTGTAAATTCCAACCTCGGAAAGGGTACTATACCTTTGTAAGAAAAACCTATCTGCGAAGTTTAAGATAAACATGCCAAGCCCACCTGGAATATATGGTATACCATATTTGAACATTAGAAGCGCTTTCCTAATTGATAATCTCCATTCTACTTCTTTCAACATCAATGTACTGACAACCAAACAAGTTAATCCAGTTGTTATCAAAACGCTGAGCAAGATCCCTTTGACTTCCAGTCTCAGCAGCACTACGAAAATAATATTTAACACTAACCCAAGCCCCGTCCCCGTCACGCTTATGACGGTATATAGTACGGATTTTTCCTTTATCCTAAGATAAGTCAGGGGAATCTCGCCTATAATTGAAAAAAATAACATGAGGATAGCGATTCGGAAGAGCGTTTCGTACATTGGGGTTCTAAACACCAGTTCAGATACTTTTCCAGTGAAAAAAATTAAGGGTATTAAACCGGCAACACATATTATGAGACTCGCCAAGAACGATGTGCTTACAACTTCCTTCTTTTCTTCTATACTCTCATATTCGTAATAAAATCTCAGAACGGACTGGCTTAGGCCAAAAGCGAGGAACATTTCAACGACAAAAGTAGTCAGTTCTATTAATGAAAAGGTTCCATACTGAGCGGGTGTCAAGTACCGCGTATATATAGGGATCAAGAGAAAAGCAAGCGCTTTGTTTAGTATCGTACCCCCTCCGTATATCAAATAATGCTTTAGAATATTTCTTAATTCGCCAAACATCCTTCCCTATTCCGGCCTTTCCCCGATTTTCCTTGCCGGCACTCCCCCGACTATGGAATAGGGCTCTGTGTCTTTGGTAACCACCGCTCCTGCACCCACAATTGTCCCCTTCTTTACGGTCACGCCAGCGGTAATTATCGATCCTGCCCCAATCCAACAATCATCTTCTATAACTACCTTGCCAAGTCTGTAGGGCTGATAATAATAAAGTTCATTTCTTCTGATGCCATGGTTCTGAGTGTATATTTGGCATCCCGCAGTTATTCCTATATGAGAGCCAATAGCAAGCCCGCCTGATGCATCAATGTATGTCATATTGTGAATCCGAACATCATCACCTATTGTTATGTTACCAGGCATTTTGAACCAAGCATGATGATAGATAAAAACGTTTTTCCCACATTTTTCGAAACCTAACGTTTTTTTTCTTATAAAAGACCCAATTCGCCCAGGTATTTGCCCTAATATAGACATTTTCCAATGATAATATTCTTCAGAGATTATCTCGATACTCTTCCATTTGGCCGATGAAAGGGCCATAAAGAAAGGGTATTTTTTGAGATAAGCTTTAATTTCAGTAAATCCAGTATTAAAAGGTTGTGTTAGGTTCGAAGCAGTAATTGAGATTTGTATGAGTTGCTACGATGGGGTCGTGAAATGATTGTATGCCTTTTTCTAGGCTTTTAATGGCTACTCGAATAATACTTTTTAGGGAACATGTTAAGATTTTATGTAGGGGTCCTCGTTGTGATTAATAGACACGAAAGTGTTTCGGTCGGTAACGACATAAAATCACCCGAAAGGTATGGTGACTTTCATGGATGCGGTCCAATTGGCTGAAACGCTTGAAGGATGAACGGTTGGTTCTACAGTGGGTGGCCTCGGTCTTCCTTGCAACTTGGAACAACTTATGCCGCGCCCAAAGCGATGGAGGTCTTTGGATGTTAAGAATGGGTGTTGAATTGTATGCTTCTTACAATGGATTGAAGTGATGTTACCTGCGATTTTCGACATTAAACGCACCACTCAATGTTGAAAAAGTCATTCCTTCATTCACACAGAATTCCAGAAAGAGTTCGATATCCTTTAAAAAGCTATTAAATTCTTCCTCGTTTCGAACGAAAGGGCCTTTACCTGGAAGTAATGAAGTTGAGTGGAATGACAGGTTCAAGATCTTGTGCCCGGAAAGGATAAAATTTTTGGCCAACCGTATCATTTCCGATGCGCTGCTCAGTTCAGGTGAAAGCCAGCGACAGTTAACCACCCTTAATCTATTCAAAATTCCTAAAAGATTAAAACTTCGAAAAGGCGGACGCAAAATCCATTTCGTTACTTGACTACAGCGCCTAAAATCTTTTTGCAAAAAACCGATGGTAGCCGGAACTTCCAAAAGACATCCATCCGCTTTTTCAGACAAGACACCGTGTGTGTCAAACCGGTAGGGAAAGGTGGAAGACTCCGAAAAATCTGGCCCTCCCTCATCTCTCCAATCAATAAAAGGGGTCACTGAGGTGTCTACTCGATAGCCTAATTTATGAATACTCTTTGCAACTTGAGGTCCAAAGCCCCATCTTCCAGTCCGAAAACACACTGGAATTACCTTAAATCCATCAATAATTGCTTTGTGAAGTGTCGCTAACTTTCTGTGTACAAGCGTGTAAGGCAGATTGCACATCATAGTGTTGCGTGCATTTGTTTCTTCTTCGAAGGGCGGGGTATTCCATGGGTGGCAGTGGGCACCAATTTCACACCGGACCCTATCGATTATGCCCTCAAAGATTTGCCTTGCTTTTTCATTTGTGGCAACGGGATAATTAACAAGATAAGTGGGCACAGCCCCGAAACGATCGAAGAGATCTTGAATTATGGGAATTCGGGTGATATTATCCACAGAATCGTTTGTTGTTTTCCATAGGCCCCATGAGTCTTCTTCTGCATCTATCGTAATAACGAGTTTAACCGGCATATCATGCCTCATAGCTCAAACTAAACCATAATCAGCTTAATAATTGACATTCACCAAACAGGTCTTCTACAAAAGACAAGGTAGAAAAAGGTATGAATGCACAATAGTTCATGGTAACAGCGGGTCTGGACAGCTTTGAAGATTTTGCAACTGAATTTATCTTATCGAATTTGCGTTCTAAAACAGGTAACAAAACAGAATTTACACATAGAACGCGCAATGGGGGAATAAGCCTTGGTTCTGAAAAAAATTGGCTATAAGGGGAGCTCCTGTAAACGTTAATAAGAGTCCCACTGGCCTTAGTCGAAGTTTCCAGGTGACAACAGGAGCATAACGAATAGTATAGATAACCATGAAATCCCCTGTCCGACAAAATTAGCGCTTCCATACTATATAAAGGGTTTGATAGTTTTCTTTCTTAAACACTGGCTGTGATCATTTTGCAAGAATCCGACTCCGAAGAATTATCTTTTGGGTCTCCGCGAAATATATCTAAGTTAGTCAGCTGCGTGGGAGATAATTCCCAAGTAGAGGATGCATTTTCCTTATAAATTGCTTTGTTTTAAGTAATGTGTGTGACAGAGCTTCCATTCGGTCTAACTCTGTAGTAACTATTACAATCGCACCATTGTTCCGGCGATGGAGCAAGCCGTCCCAAGCGGCATAAAGCTTGGCCAAATAAGGATTGGTTGTAATACGGCCGTTGAGGTCATACCAAAAAAAGATCAGCCATCCGGCGGCCTTGCGCGGCACGATTAAACGGCTATTAAAGATTGACGTCTTCTCCTCTACTAAGGAACTAAAAAAAGAGGGCAACTCACTGCTCCCACGTTCAGTATTACGAGGAATAAAGAGGTTTTTAGTTGTAATTAAATTGTGCGAATCAACATTGCTTTCTATTGCTGAGCTATTAAGATGGAGACCCTCTGTCATATAGTTAATTAATTCTTTTTCCTGCTTTTGGGATTCATAGTACCCAATGTAAAGATGTATCTTATGGTTTTTTGGCGTCTCATATATCCTCGACAGTTCATGGTCTACCCCCAGACTACGAAATGCGGTGTATAAGGGCTCTGTATCCTGTCCTCGCCATTCACCGACTTCAAGCGGAAAGTGTGCGAAATCTTTTTTTAAGGTGATTGGGTTGGGGCGATAGAAGTAAAGAAAGTTCCCTGCTAACAGTAAAAGGATTACAATAAGAATCCCCAATTGGTAATTTTTTTTTCTGTTTGCGATAACGGGCTGAGTAGTATTACCCCGATGCGATCTTCGTTTTGGTGCAGCAGGTTTCATTCTTCTCAAAGTTGCTAGCCCCACAAAAAGTGCCGCAAATCCAACAAAGGAAACGAACAGTCCTTGGAGAACGTGGAAAGGTCCATGGGTATTAACGCTGAGCCCATGATTGCAAATAAACCCAACCAGAGCCACACGAACTCCATTGGCCACAATCCCAATGAATGTCGCGAAGCAAATCAGGGCTAATCTCCGGAGCCGTCCCTCGAGAAATAAATAGGCCGTCGGGATAGCAATAGCAATCACAGCGATTAGGTAGTTGAGCCCGCTACAAGCTTGAGCAACTTGCAAGGTGATGTTAGGAAGTTCTATGTAGATTCCATCTCTATATACCGGGATGTTTATCAGCTTTAATAAAGCACTCCCGAGAGCTGTCGAAAGTTGTTGGAAAAAGATGTGGAGCGGGCCAGTTAGTATCCCCCAAATAGGGATCATGAACAACAGATAGGCTATGGGAAACCAGAGCAACTTCAGAAAATGGGACCCCAATAGGAGTAGCACAATTCCAATAAGGCAGATAATTAGAGAAAGCTCCTGGAAGAGAAGCACCGCTCCAGCGTCACCAGCCAGCAGAAAAAAGAGGCCTATCATGAATACAGGTGAGCCAAAAACGTTGGGAGAAGGTATGAGCTGGCCAAGCTGATCACGACGAATCCACGCGAGGTAGCCACTAACGAAAGGAATCAAAAACCCGTGAGAATAGATGTCGACATACAACCATTGTCTGGCAAGTGCGGTTATCACCCCGGCGTAGCAGAAAATAAAGCTGACAGCCATAAGGAAAGCCAAGACCCAAGGTCTTTTGTATGTGGGGCTAAACGTACAGGATGTATAGCGTAAAGCTTGTTGGCTCATAAAATTGCCAAACGAAAGAAGTCGGTGTTAGGTTGTTGAGTCTGCCGTGTGGATTTTGTTAGATTGAGTCCGTTGAACCTGTCTGGTAGTTATTAGTCCGTTAATAATAGAATTCGTGTTTTTCCTGGCAGAGGATAGATTCTAAATACGAATATCCGACTGTTTTCAAGGCGTAGGCCGCAAATACGAAACAAATTCAGAAAAGTCAAATTGAGGAATTGAAGGATTGACGCGTCGCAATACAAAATGCCTCGGTCCCTGAATTGCTGAATCTGTAATGTTTTGAGCATTTAAGCATTTAATATTTGGACCTGTTTAGGATTTCGGCCTGCCCTGGCGCTATGGACTTGAACCAGCCTCCTAAGTCTATACAGTGCTATGTGCTGGGGCCAGCCTATTGAGCCTATACAACTAGGTCTGGGCCAGGTATTTCGTGTTTCGTATTTCCGGCTTATCCGGGCTAGGCTTCGCTTTAATGAAACTCCAACTCGCCCAAACAGGCTGAGCAATGCGATCGACAAAGGGTGGTCATCTTATGAAGATAAAGAGACCTTCATCGCTGTTGCTTCACCGAAGGAAGATTCTTGCGGTTTCTTTAAGCATTTTTGCCCCAGCGATCCCCAATGCTCCTAACCGTCTTTGATAGAGGTTGAGGACCAGGGATCGACGCCCAATGCCTGTCCAATGAAATTTATAATCCTCACTACCTTGAAGGAAGTCATAAACGGTGATACCTTCGGAGATAGCTTTTTCAAGACACAATCCAACCAGAATATTTCCTATGCTGATTTTTTTGTCAAAATCCTTATCCACTGCCATCAGATAAAGAAAAAGAGTCCCCTCGTATCGGAAACTCAAAAATGCTGCGATATCTCTTCCGTTTACACTTAGAAAGTCAGTCTGGATTGAAGATCTATATACGCATCTTTCAGCAAATTCGTTAAGATGGGAATAGAATCGCTCATCCATGTGCTTTCCCCACCTTGGTCTATAAAGAGAAAGAAAACGATCTAAATTGCTCTCATCAGCTGAGCCTTGGATTATGGTATCGTGTTTTACCTTTTGATATCTTTTGAGTAATCGAAGTTCATAACGATAGTTTTTTCTTCTATTTGAAGATAGACCGTTAACAAAGTTTTCCCAGGAGCGTGGAAGGGCTACAATAG
The DNA here is from genome assembly GCA_964485715.1 of uncultured archaeon. Taxonomy (GTDB): domain Archaea; phylum Asgardarchaeota; class Heimdallarchaeia; order Hodarchaeales; family Hodarchaeaceae; genus Hodarchaeum. The sequence goes on along the minus strand of CAZALJ010000002.1, from coordinate 3,802 downwards.
GACAAAAAGATCCTTCCCGGATAGCGGCATACTTACCAGCTCTTCTAACTTGTTCCATAAAATAGAGAAGAAAAAGAGAGTCGCTAGGAATGTCTCGAAGTAAAAGGCTATCCCAAAGGTTGGAGCCCTCTCCAAACAGGAAATTATAGATATGATGGGTAACTTCTTCTTCTTTTCCTTTTTTGGTAAAAACATCTAAATAATCAGAGCTTGTTTCAGGTGTTCCGAGGAACTCAATTTGCCTTATCCGTAAATAATTCCTGCCAACTGTACGAATGCACCAAGGAGCTAATCCCATTAATTTTTCTTTTTCATACACGGCTAAAATGAATAGCTTACGATTTGAGTCTAGGAAGTACTTCGACCAGGTATAAAGCCACTCCCATGTAAGAAATATCGTATTTGCACTGGATTGCATCACCAACTCATTCCAGATTGGCCCAATACCAACCAATTCTTGAAAAGAATCGATTACTATCACATTGCATTGATCTTTCATGTGGATTCTACTAATGAAATACTTAAATAATAACTCGTCATAACCGTAAAACCAGATTAGGTGCACAAAAGTCAGGATTGTATCGATTAGAGGGCTTCAACGAGCGCTTACCTTTGCTATCGAATTTTTGAGAGCACATTTTGCCGATGTAATTCTCTACCAGGCTTTTTTCTTGCCAGGCATGATAAAATAGTAGAAAGCAAGAAGGGCAAAATAGTTAAAGGAAACAAATGTTCGGGATAATTTGCATACCTTGTCGAGATAGAGCACGGACGGGATAGTTTTTTCGGTAGCTGAGAGAACGATTGTTAAGATGCCACCTATGAAAGCTAGGTCATAAAATAGTCCATCGGCCATAAGCGAAGAAAAAAGCATGATAAGAAAGAAAAATGGGACAACTAATCTGAAAACCTTGTGGGACAGATACCTAAAAAAGATTGGGTTCTTGGCTGGGGATAACAAGGCAGGCACAAGCTGGAGTAACTGATAGTTGCCTAAAAGCGTTCTTACCTTTCTTCTTTTTTCTTGGTCCAAGTCTTTTGATATAGCGTCATAGGCAACAGCCTTGCCGTCGAAGACGTTACGGTATCCATGAAATACTACATTCATAGGGATAAGAACATCATCCAAAAGGGTTTCTTCAGGGAGTGGTTGGAACAGGGATTCCCTAATAGCATAGATGGCGCCTGTGGCCCCAGGAACTGAATGGATAGCACTTTCCATTTTTCTTATGCGTTTCTCCAAACTCCAGTAAAACTCCATTTCAGCCTTGATGGTAGTATCTGAGTCCCCATAAAATACAAGCTCACCGCTCACGCAGCCAACTTGAGGATCGTTAAAGTTAGCGATCAATTCCTTTATAGCATTTGGTTCAAAGCGCTGGCGGGCATCGGTAAAAACAAAAAATTCCCCTTTTGCGTGCTGTACAGCAAGGTTAATTGCATGAGGCTTTCCCTTGCTCTCTTCGCACTTGATCAGTTTTAAAGGATGAGATGAAATTGTATTTACCCCATTATGTTGCACCTCGACAGGATTATTGCACATTCCGAGGACTATCTCGCTAGTGGCATCCTGTGACCCGTCAGAAACGATAACAACCTCCATTTTTTTGGAAGGAAACTCCTGTCTGAGGAGATTTTGCATACGTGCTCCTATATGATTTTCCTCATTTCGTGCGGCAACAATTACAGAAACCATCGGTTCGGGCGAAAGGTAGGATTTTCTAACCTTTTTTTGGAATAGCTTTGACCAAACCAAAAGAAGACATGGATATCCTACATAAGTATAAATGATAAAAAACAATGAGAACCAGAAGATAAATACCATCATTGTTTCGAACTGAGATCTTGAAAGCAGGTCCCTTCTCGAATGTAACTCACTGCTACGGTGCTACCTACTCTTTCGTTGAATCCAGTATTACAGCTTTGCTGTCGGTTGAACGCTCCCACTATTCTTTACTACCTTTATAATGGTCCTGCATCCAGTCACAAATACTGATCATTAACTTATTTCTATCCTCCAGCAGGGGATAAGTATGGTGTGCTTCATCGAAATACTCGAGGTTCACTTTCCCCTGAAAATCTATGGACCTAAACATATCTCTGAACTGTCCATAATAATTATAATAGTGATATTCCCCACCGGAATAGATATATAGCAAGTTCACACCTCGTTCTACCAGCCCCTGTATTTCCTCTATTACTTTTTCCTTTGGCGGGAAATCCCGTTCAAACATTTCACTCGTGGCATCAGTTTCATGCCCTTTCTCACGTGTACACGCAAGAACACTAGAATATTTCCGCTTCAGGAAATTCTTCCATTTCCTCAGGCTCAACAAACGTGGACCATAGTGGTGCAAGTAATAGCCCCACGTACGGTATCCATAGCCATCAAGGAAGACGACACCGGATACTCTTGAATCTAGGACCGCAACTGAATGCGCTTCGTCGGCCCCCGAGCAAAGCCCAATCAACACAAACTCATCAGCTCCCTTTTTTGCGGATAGGAAGTCCATCGCCTCCTGGACATCACCGACTGCCCGCTGCTGATACAATCGTGTGTCAAGACGAGTCTCACTATCGCCTTTCCCAGAAAGATCAAACCTAAACACCAAAAACCCCATGGAGGCCAGCTTCCTCGCCATATCCACATACAGCCGGTACGGGCCTACTCGATGTAACAGTCCGGCATTCCAAAGAATCACGGCCGGTATGCCTTCTTTCTGTACCCTGGCATCTGGCTCCGTGACGATCCCTATCAGGCAACCGTGTTTTCCGAATGTATACGCTTTTTCCATCATGTCATGGTCCCGGGAACGTATGCATTATTTTTAGCTCTCATAGAGACCTCAGAGAGCTAGAGCGATCCCGTTTAGACGGGAGAGCGGGCGAGAGAACTCCTATGCTTCCCTGGTGAGTGCTGCGGTTATAGCATGTAGTATGTCATTAACAAGCAGTGCTTGGTCAAACGCTTTACTCTTTTCCCAATCACCAGCATCTGGGATCAGACGATAATCAACCTCCACGCCCGCCGCAGTCAGTTTGTTCCGCAACTGCAAATATTCACTCCTTTCCTGCGAAACGATAAGGAAAGTTCTCTCTGCTGCGCAGTGAGGCGGCTGGAGAAGGTTGATCTGCTCAATTGAACTCCGCATCTCTGAGGGAAATGGAAAGCCTAATAGCTCGGCGAAGTTTCCGTCCACAGCTTGCTGTTGAGGAACTGGGAGGAGATCGTGATGCATGGCCTTTAATTTGTCGATGTACCTTTTGCCATTTACCACAGGATCCCAGAGCACGAGATCTTTAACATCAAGATCTTTGGTAGAGGCTTTGGCCGCTAGTGCGGCGCCAAGTCGAAGTCCTACGATCGATACCTTTTTGACGCCTGGCTTATCCTTCAACTCCCTGACAGCAGCCTGGATGTCGGCTCTCCACTGGACAATACTACCTTCCCCACTCTCACCATCAGAATCACCTGTTCCAAAATAGTCAAACTTTAATACATGGAAGCCGGCGTTGGACAGCAGGTTCGACAATCGGCGAAGGGCCCAGTGCGTAGTCATATACTCCTGGGCTATCGGAGGACATAGTAATGCGCCCACATCTCTGGCGACTCGTGGCCTCGGCGGATGATAGATGCCAAAAAGCATCCTCTGAGAATTACCAAAATAGAGTGGGCTGATTTTGATTTTCTCTTCTGATCGTTGCACAATGGGAGCTTGCTCGTGTTCTCTCTTCTCCTCCATAGGTTTCGGCTCTGCTGAAGAGGGCTGCAGGCTGAGATGTTGGGCAATTTGTCTGAGCG
>CAZALJ010000001.1:0-25557 GCA_964485715.1 uncultured archaeon | reverse complement strand
TACTCTTGAAAGTTATTCAGGCCAGTTGGGAAAAAAATTATTCGTTTTTGGTTCTGGCCTAGACTCAATTATTGCGAGTATTTCTTCTATTCGGTTAAGTCATTTAAGAATTAATTGTAAATCTAATTATGATTGGAGATTTAGAAGAAAGGACGATTTATTAATAGGTATTTCGGGTTCAGGTGTATCCACAAGTACATTAGAGCGTGTTGAAAGTGCTAAATCTGCTCATATGAGTATAGTTGGGTTAACATCCTTTCCTGAATCGGAATTAGCAAAACAATCTGATATTTTTCTTGATATTGAAGGAAGGACAGAGAAGATAAGTGCTGATTTGCATCAGATATCAAACCTTAGTCCATTAATTCCCTCGTTTGAATATGCAGCAGCAATAACCCTAGATTCATGCGTTGCTCAATTAGCAATGGATCTGGGTATTAGTGAGACAGAAATGAAAGAAGAGCACGCAAATATTGAATAATTAAAGAATCCGCCCGCTATTAACGGAAAAAAAGACACTTCATTGTTGTTTTCAAGGATGGTGTTTAATCCCTCTAAAGCATGAACATTCCGACCATCTATAAGAATTGTAAATCCTTTCTTTAATTCTTCATTTTCAAGGAAAATATTACTTCCCTTTTCTCCATTTTTCGATTGGAAAAGATCAAACAAGTGCATTAACTTAATAGGTTCTTCAACGGAAATCTTCTGCTCTTCACCAAACTCAGTTTGGAGAATTGCGAAAAATGTAAGCTTTATCGTGATCATCAGTCTTTTCTCGTTATGATCACTTCTTTAAGACGTTGAGTGGCTTGTTGTGGATCAGCCGAGCGAGTGATTGCTGAACCGACAATAAGAATGTCCGCACCACATTCAATTGTTTTAGGGATAGTTTCAGCCTTTAATCCACCTGCTACTGCTATAGGAATCTTAATAGTTTCTCTCAATTTCTTTAGAGTTGGAAATGGAATTTTATCAAAACCTGAACGCAATTGCTGATCAATACCAATGTGTAATCCTATAATATCTACACCTAGTTTTTCTAACTGAATAGCTCGGTTAACAGGATCTTGAATCCCAATAAGATCTGCGAAGATTTTAACACCGAATTTCTTCCCTGCTCCAACAGCATCTTTTATCGTGCTATCTGGTGCTATTCCTAAGATACAAACAACATCAGCACCAGCCAACGCAGCCATCTCTGTTTCTAAAAAGCTAGCATCCATTGTTTTGAGGTCAGCGACGATTACTTTATGAGGAAATACCTGTCTCAATTTACGTATAGATTCCATACCTGTAGCTTTAATTAATGGTGTACCTGCTTCAATCCAATCCACCCCTCCAAGAGCACTTTTTTGAGCAATTTTAACTGCCTCTTTAAGATCTCTGAGGTCTAAAGCGATTTGAAGCTTTGTATTTGTCTGAACAGGCAGAATGGTAAGCTCTTCTAACTTCCGATCTGAAGGGATACCTAAATCATCCCACCCTCGGAGGTGATAATATTCTTTAAGGAGATTATCGATATTTACGATATGACCTTTTGCTGGGCCTTTAGGTAATGGTTCATTCAGAAATCTCGGTGGAAGATTGTCGTTGTCTTTTGTTAATCCTTCTCGAATATTAAATAATCGTTCTAAATTGTAAATTCTTTCCCCGATTTTTCTGAATTCATTTTCATCAATATAAAAACCAGTAGCAGTCGTCAATAGTTTCGCGTAAATTTCAACCTCGCACTTTAGCGTTGAGAATACAGCCATTGTTGTAAATTTACACCATTCAGCTGAATCTATAACAGCAAACACATCTTGTAAATTCTTAACTAACTCAGCTTTTCCATGATCAGTAAATGGATCCACAAAATGTGGTAAGCTTAAAACTTCTTGAATAATAGTATATCCTTTTAAATGCGTTCCTCCACTGTTTGATGTGGCGTAGCTAAGTGCCATGCCCGTAAGCCCTCTCGGATCGTAAGCAGGCATCTCAAGGCCTTTAACATGGCATGCAAACTTTTCTGTCCCTTTACCAACTTGTTCTGCAGCTTTTCGTACTCCCTTTGCTAATAGTTCGCCTTCATTCTTCTGACAGGCAATATTCTCTATTAATGTTAAAAGTGCTTGACCATCTCCAAATGTTGTAGCGTCAGGAATAATTCCTTTTTCGCTACATTCCATGAACCAACCAATAATGTTACCAGTAGAAATAGTGTCTAACCCTTGTTGGTTGCAAAGTGAATTAGCTTTAAAGATAGTCTCAAGATCGCTTATCCCACAATTAGGCCCTAAAGCCCATAAGGATTCATATTCGGGTCCTTGAGTTTCCACATCTTTATATTTCATTATACGACCGCAAGCAATTGGACAACCTCGGCAAGGTTCTTTCTTTACTAAATATTCCTTGAGTGTTTCACCTGCTATTTTGCGTACATCGTCAAAAATGCCAGATTTATAATTTCTTACAGGGAAAACACCGTGTTTATTGACAATATTAACAAGAATAGGAGTACCATACAGCCCCATTCCAGTTCCGGTCACGGGGTGACCTTTTAGGATCTCTAAGAATTTTTTATTGGCCGTTTTAAATGCAAATTCGTTGACTGGGATAATTTTTCTAGAACCGTGGACAACGACAGCTTTAAGTTTTTTTGAACCCCATACTGCTCCAATACCGCCTCGACCCGCAGTTCTTGTTCCGTTGATTACACAAGCAAATCGAACTTGATTCTCTCCTGCAGGACCGATCACCGCAATAGAATGATTACTATGAAGCTCTTTTAGCAGCCTTTCTGTTTCATAGGTGGTTTTACCCCATAATTTTGAGGCATCTTGAATAGAAACATTGTTTTCATCAATAAAAAGATAAACAGGAGTATCAGATGAATTCTCAATAATAATCCCATCATATCCTGCTTTTTTTAATTCAATTCCTAATCTCCCACCACAATGAGTATCATTGAGTGTCTTTTCTGTCAACGGACTTTTAAAAACCATGCACCACCTAGAAGTAGTAGGAGATATAGTACCTGTCATAGGACCAGTCATAATAACAACTTTGTTTTCTGGTCCAAACGGGTCAACTCCTGGTTTAAGTTCGTCATACAGAATTTTAACACCGTACCCCCTTCCTCCAAGATATTGTTGAGCAATTTCAAGGTTTAATGGTTCCTTTTTGATTTCTTTAGTTTTTAAATTGACTCTCAAGATCTGTTTAGCATAGGTCAATAATTTAACCAGCCAGTAAGCTCTTTTAATATCAGCATAATCCGATAACAACAACTCATGAAAATCTTATAATGTTTTAGAAAAGAAATTCACTCCTTGTAAAAATTTTGTAACCCTCTTACTAATGGAGTCCATATAACCATATCGTCTCAAAATTAATAATAGAGATTATGAGTTCTAGCACTTTTAACATTTTAATGAGTATCCGTTGGATTCAAATTTCAATCTTGTCTTAATTTTCTTCTCAACAAGGAGACAAAGAGACCAAATTGTTTTTATTTACCAATTTTATAAAACTGACAAGCTAACCATGAGTGAACTCATATGTACCGATTTTTAGATTTCATAAAAAGGGTTGAATTATTCTATTCCTTTTTAGAAAGCGTTTTTCCTCAACCAATAGAAAGATAAATTCCTATAGGAGTTAATCATTTTCACGAGGTTTAAGAATGTATGCTGATTATTCTGAAAAAATAGCCCAACTAATAGTAAAATATTCTGTAGATGTTCAACCTGATGACACAGTCTACATTGCAAGTTCAATTAACGCTGAAGAATTGGTTCGTGAAGTATATCGGGAAGTTATTCAAGCAGGAGGACATGTCATTAAAATAAGATTCCTGTTTAACGGTGAGAGGGAGATTCTTTACAAATATGCTACTGAAAAACAGCTCAAATATGTTGATCCGTTAGATATTGAACTTATTAAAAAAGTGAAGAAGGTGATTCAAATCTATTCGGATTATAACACAAAAGCCCTGACAAACGTTGCTCCAGAAAGGAAAGTTATCTTCAATGAAGCAAGAAAAGAAATCGATAAAATCTTCCTTGAACGTTCAGCCAAAAAAGAACTTCTGTGGAATTTGTCTCCATATCCATGCGATGCTTTTGCTCAAGAGGCTAATATGGGACGTGATGAATATCTCGATTTTGCTTATCATGCAATAAATCTTCATCGACCTGATCCAGTTCAATTTTGGACAAAAGTAAAAGAAGATCAAGATAAGATTATTGAAATTCTAGATAAAGGGTCCGAATTTCAAATCATAGGCCAAGATACTGATCTAACCCTCGCTATTACTGGTCGAAAATGGATTAACTGCTATGGAGATTACAACCTTCCTGATGGTGAGGTTTTTACTGCTCCACATGAGGAGGGGGTAGATGGAACCATTCGATTCACTTATCCTGGAATATTTGAGGGACAGGAGATTGAAGACATTCGATTAACCTTTAAAGATGGGAAAGTAGTTGATTCTGATGCTTTAAAGGGAAAAGACCTCTTAGAGAAAATGCTCACTATTGAAAATGCTGATACTCTTGGAGAGCTAGCAGTAGGCACTAATTACGGTATCCAACGTTTTACAAAGAATATGTTGTTTGATGAGAAGATAGGAGGCACAGTTCATCTTGCTTTGGGATCAGGCTATCCCGAGTCTGGTTCTAAAAACCAATCATCTATTCATTGGGATATCTTAAAAGATATGAAAGATCCTGAAGCAAAGATACTTCTTGATGGCGAGGTTATTTACCAAGCAGGGAAGTGGTTCATCCCTAAATAATTTTCATTACAGCAAGTGAATAACCTCAAATTGATGCTCAAATTCTTCGATTTCAGTTCTACTCATAAGTGTAAGACGTTTATTCATCATAACTCGTTTTACTGCCACAATTTCTTCTTTTCCAACTATTCTATCTATTGGGAATGGATCCTAGGGTTTAATTTTACGGGTCATCGCCTTACACAACTTTTTTAACTTATTATACTATTATTGATTTACTAATAGTGATTCTATTACATTACCTTTTACCTGTGTCTTGATAAAATTAATAACATATTGCTTTAGAGAGTTATTATTATGTTTTCAAAAAATAAAGTTAAAGCTCCTGTTGCAAAATTAAAGCCAAATAAATCTAGTATCCATGGAGAAGAACGAGTAGATAACTACTATTGGTTACGTGATAAAGAAAATCCAGAGGTTATTGAGTATCTTAAATCTGAAAATGAATATACTGAGGCTATGATGAAACATACAGAGGAATTTCAGAAGCAGCTTTTTGAGGAAATGAAAGAACGTATTAAAGAAGATGACATTTCTGCACCAGAAAAAGCTGGTGATTATCATTATTACTTCCGTATGGAAAAAGAAAAGCAATATAAAAAATATTTTCGAAAAAAATTAACTGACGATACTCATGAAGAACCACTTCTTGATGTGAACGAGTTAGCTAAAGGCCATGGGTATTTTAAGATTGGTGCGTTCAAAGTAAGTCCTAATCACGAGCTACTGGCTTATTCTGTCGATACCAAGGGTTCTGAAGAGTTCACAATCTACATAAAAAATTTAGTAACAGGTGTAATACTGGAAAACCGCATTAAAAATGCCTACTATGATTTAGAATGGGCTAATGATAGTCAAACTTTTTTATATACAGTATTAGATAACTCGAAGAGGCCTTTTAAGCTCTATTACCATAAAATTGAAACAGATCCTAGTAATGACCAGTTGATCTATCATGAAAAGGATGATGCCTACTTTCTTTATCTCTCAAAAACTAGGGATCAATTATACTTTGTCATGTCTTTGAAAAGCAATATTACATCAGAAATTCATTACTTGAAAGCCAACAACCCAGAAGGGAATTTTAGTATTGTACACCCCCGTCAACACAAAATGGAATATTATATAGATCATCTACATAGAAAATTTGTCATCAGGACTAACGACAGAGCTAAGAACTTTAAATTAATGACATCACCAGTAGAAAATCCATCAAAAGAAAACTGGAAGGAGTGGATACCTCATCGGGATTCTGTCTTGTTAAGGAATTTTGAGGTATTTGAAAACCATCTTGTGTTACATGAACGGGAGGAGGGCTTAACGAAAATCCGAATTATAGATCTTCAAACAAATGAAGAACATAATGTGGACTTTCTTGAGCCTGTATATACATGCGAACAACCTTTAGAGCCAACTATTACTCCTGAATTCAAGTCAGAAGTTCTACGCTTTAATTATACATCTTTAGTGACACCTAAATCCGTTTTTGATCACAATATGAACATAAGAAAAAAGAAGTTGATAAAACAAGAAGAGATACTTGGGGATTATAATCCCGAAAAATATCAAACTAAACGGATTTCTGCAAAAACAGCAGATGAAAAATCAGTTTATATTTCGTTGGTTCATAAGAAAGAGATTGAAAAGGATGGAACTAATCCATTATTGCTCTACGGCTATGGATCGTATGGATATAGCATAGATCCACAATTTTTATCATACAGAATAAGTTTATTAGATAGAGGATTCATCTTTGCGATTGCACATATCCGTGGGGGAAGTGAACTTGGGAGGAAATGGTACGACAAAGGAAAGCTCTTACATAAAAAAAATACTTTCACGGATTTCATTGCTTGTGCAGAGCATTTAATTGCGGAAAAATATACTTCTAGCGAGAAACTCTGCATTATGGGAGGTAGTGCTGGAGGATTGCTGATGGGAGCTGTAACAAACATGAGACCCGATCTTTTCAAGACTGTTGTAACTTTAGTACCATTTGTTGATGTTATTAATACAATGCTTGATCCAAAGATCCCTTTAACCGTAATTGAATACGAGGAATGGGGAAATCCTATTGAAAGAGAGTTTTATGACTACATGAAATCCTACTCTCCCTACGATAATCTCGAACGAAAGAACTATCCTAATATGCTTATAACAGCAGGTTTGAACGATCCGAGAGTCCAGTATTGGGAACCAGCCAAATTAACAGCAAAATTACGCTCATTAAAAACAGATTCTAATCGATTGTTGCTAAAAACACACATGGGTGAAGGTCATCATGGAAAGTCGGGTCGGTATGATGCTATTAAGGAAACAGCGCTGTATTACGCATTTATCTTAGATTCTGTAGGTATAAAAGAATAATAAGTAATTCAAACGCTCCTCCTCTGATACTGTCACCAAGATTTTTGGTAGCATATGTCTTATCATTACTTATAGTCATTGTTATAGTCAGGGCTTTTTACAGCCAAAGAAATCGATTCTCGCATCTCTTCTTTCCTTTTTATTCGTATTGTAAAATTAGTGTTAAAAGGTGAAGGACATTGTAGTATATAGAAAAAAAACTGTCAGAAAAAGGCTGTGATATAGAAAAATTCCTGATAAATCGCTATAAATCGAAACTCCTTCTTTTGTTAAATAAATGGTAGGATCAAATAGGAAGATTTATTGCAAGGTGACCATAAGAGTTTATACGGCGTCATCAGGCGAAAGTTTATATAACATCAATAAGTGTAGTTAAACAAGCCCAACTTCTGAAATCTGAAAGTATTTCTTGTGCGAATGAAACAATTTAAGTTTCTAAAGCTATTAGAGACCGAGAATTAGTACATTGGTAAATGATTTTGCTTTTTTGTTTGGATTTGGGTTCTATTCGTCAGTAGATGTGTAAAATATGTCATATAATTCTGAATCGCAAGATGAGACGCACGATGTCAAGATTGAAGACGTCAAACCTCTCGAAAAAAGATTGAATGTCGTTTTTCAAGTCACCAATGTTGGTGAAGAACGAGAAATTAATAAAAGATCAGGTGAAACGCACAGAGTATGCGACTTCACCGTCTCTGATGAGACCGCTTCCATAACCTTAACGTTATGGAATGAAGATATTGATGTAATCGAAGTTGATAAAGTTTACAAACTTAGTAACGGTTTTGCAAATGTTTTTCAAAACTCTCTTCGGTTATCAAAAGGAAAATTTGGATCTCTTGCCGAAGATTCAACAGTTTTCGATGACGTTAACCAAGACAAAAATAAATCTTCTGAACATGTAGAAGATCCCCGAAGGAGATACTACAGGCAACGGGGAAGCTACGGAAGCCGAGGTGGCTATGGCAGCGGCGGAGGTTATGGTGGAAGGTCTTCTAGTCATGGTGGTGACCGTTCTCGCAGGGATGATAGGGACAAACGCTCACGTTGGTAACGTTATATAACTCGACACAACTTCCTCCTTTTTTTTCTTAAAATATCATCGGAATATTTTAAAACCTTCTAAATCAATATTATCGTTTATTCTCATGAAACTGCTTAGCAGCGATCAATGCTTTACTAGTGTCTACTTGTACTCTTTTTTGAGCCCAAAATATATCAATAATCGCCGCTAAAACAGCAATGGAAAAAAATAACCATACAGATGGTATTACTATACCTTTAAACAGATCAACGAGCATTTTAGACAAGAGAATCATAAATGAATATCCAAAAGAAATGAAAATAAAACTCATTGTATCAATATATAACCAATTCTTTATCCAATTAACACCTGCAAACTCAATATATGCTCCAACAAAACAAGCAATAAACAGTAAACCTAAACTGTTGGAAGCGAGAAAAGCAAAAAATGTAAAGATTGCACGAACAAATAAAAAATATTGATCTTTACGTGTTTCTCCAAACTTCCATTCAAAAAAGAAAGTTGGTACAATGAATAGTATTCCATGGAAAAAGAATAATTCAGGAGAAGCTAAAATTGCCTTCCCAATGTTATATGTAAATATTGAGACCATCCCCCACGCAAATCCCACATAATAGCTAAAACCAAAATCAGGATCCCACGGGTGATATTTCCACTTTTTTGCGTTTACTCCCCAATAATCTGTGATATAACCTACCACTAAACCAAAGAAAAAGAAGAACCACTCATCTAATGGAGGTTCTGCGATCACACCATAGCAAACCATATAGATGATGCCTAACGCTAAACAAATCCAATCATTCTGAGTTTTGTTATTCAACCACAATACAAAAGGAACTCCAGCAATGAAAAAGATTAAATTAAATAAGGGAATATATGGAGCAATTTGATCGAATAGAACCATTCATGAATCACTTCAATGAATAATATTGTAATTAATACTCTTTTATCTCATTCTGAGGACACACTGCCTGATGAGTAAATACTCTAAGATTTTTTTGTTCCAGTATCTTTAATTTTATATAAGAAATTCATTAATAACCATAACTTTCACTTCTTTAGATTTCTTCTTTCATAGAGTAGTCAATTTAAGTAGACAGACAAAAGATTCTCTCAGAACGCTTGAGGATTATTTTTCATTTGTGATGGTTGATATGGCTCGAATAATCAACGAAAAGGAATTTGCAGACATTATCAAGGCAAATACCCAATCGGATTCACCCCGACCATTGGTAGTAGATTGTTTTACTGATTGGTGTCCTCCGTGTAAAGTAAGTGCTCCTATCTTCGAAAAATTTAGTCAAAAATATATGGATGCGGATTTTGTGAAAATTAACGTTGATAAAAATCAAGGAGTAGCCGCGAAATTACGGATCCGAGGCGTTCCAACCTTTGCGATAATTATTGGTAATAAATTAGTGTCAAAGATAGTGGGAGCAGATATGAGAAAACTGGAGAGAGAAATTAAAAAAGCGATTGATGGTAAAGATTAAATATAAGCTCCTATGAAAAAACTGTTTTAGATCTACATCATCAATCTCCACCAGTATGTTCGAATTTTATACTAGACCTGAAACTATCTCAGATTTTAGAGAGATTTCAAGTTTCATGAATAAATAGTTAGACTCAAAGTTTTTTTCTGATATAAGAATCATCTGATTATCTTATAATTAGTGTATTGTTTTCTACTGATAATTAAATTCATTGTTTATAAGAAAGGAGAGATATTAATTTAGAAAGTCGGAAACATAAAGTTTTATGAAATTTTATATTAAAGAGAAAAGAAAAAGAGCCATAAAATTATATATTGGAAATTAGGTAGTATCTTCAAAAGATCTTTTAATTCTTACTTGAGGGCTAGTTTTGGCTAAAGATTATTACAACATTCTCGGTGTTCCAGAAAACGCATCAAAGAAAGATATTAAGAAAGCATACAGGAAATTAGCGTTAAAATATCATCCTGATCGAGCAAAAGAAAGCGGTATAGATCCAAAAGTAGCTGAAGAGAAATTTAAAGAAATAGGAGAAGCGTATTCAGTTCTTTCAGATGCTGAAAAGAGACGAAAATATGACCAATTTGGCCCTGAGGGTTTTGCTCAATTTACTCGGGGAGGACCGGGAGGATTCAGAATGGACATCGATCCTTTTGAAATTTTTTCTCAATTCTTTGGTGGAGGAGGCCCTGACGATTTCTTCTCTGCATTTAGAAGTGGAAGCTCCCCTTTTTCAAGTGGAAATGGTTTTAGAACAACAATGGCGCCAGAACGAGGTAAGAATATAAAAATCACTTTAAAGGTGAAGACATCTGAACTTGAAGGGAGAGCTACAAATTTGAAGAAAACTATCAGTTTGAATCGAAAATATCAAGATGGGACTGTCACAAAAGAGAAGATTCGCATTCCTATTCCCCCCACTATTCAGGATGGAAAACTCTTACGGATAGCGGGAAAGGGAAATCAGGGTAAACGTGGAGGCCATGCTGGAGACTTACTCGTTGAAATTTCCCTAATAGATAATATTCTAGAGATACCAGTATCTGTGTTTTTAGCAATACGGGGTTCGGATCTAACTATTCAAACACCTTCTGGGGAACAATTAACGGGAATAATTCCTAGCAATACTCGAGAGAATACTGTACTATCCTTTACCACGGTCTCTGAAAAAATCAAAAAGGTTAGAGTGAAAATCCAATATCCGAAGACATTGTCAGATAATCAGAAAGATCTTTTAACAAAACTAAATGAGCTAGAAGTTCAAAAATAGGAATGTTCACGTTAAAAATACTTTACAGGAAAAATACCATTATTCAAACTTGATTTTCTCTTTAAGCTTCAGTTGGGCTTTTATAATAGTTTTTCGGCCGATCCTCGTGAGAACATTTTCAATCCCTTCTTCCATTAACTGATTCATGGTGAATCGGAATGTAGGTTTGATATTATGAGCGAATTTATTATTGACAAATAATAAGAGATATTTAACCGTAAAAACACCAAAGTCGGTTTCGATTGTCCGTGATAGAATTCCTACTGCAAGGCCAGAATTATCATGTGCGCTTTGATCGCAAAGTTCCTTGATTTTCAACCATTGGTTAAAAGAGTCACCAATAATAGCCAATGAGGTGACAAGATTTAGAGTTTTCATCTAGCTCAACAATCTACCAAGGAATAGAAATTCACATGTAAATGATAATGTTTATAATTTCCTATCTTTGAAATCATATAAAGATAAATCATTAAGTATTAATTTCCAGAGCTTTTATCATATTTTAAAAATACTGATTTCAAAGGTATTAAAAACAGCTTTCAATAAATAAACAATATGTCTTGACTAATAGGAGCAAAGCAACATGGTTAGACTTATTTTTAAAAATAGAACGTTCTCAGAAGGTAGAGAAGAAACTGGCGAAGCATTACTGATCTTAGACGAAGCAACTCAATCTGGCAAGTTAGATTACTCTCCTGATGCTAGCTTGATCCTGAGGCGAACTGCTCGACGCCAAGCTGAAAGTATTTGTAGATCAGGATATCTTTTAGCAACTGGAAAACGCGTTGGACAAGGATTTACCTTAATAGAGGACGAGAATAAAATCGATGAACGGTTGCTCCAAGAAGGTCACAAATATCGGTAACCTAATCATGTATATTTAAGCATTAAAGATATAGGCAACCCTAAATGGCAACCATTACATCAAAGATTGTCATGTGTGGCGACTTCGCTGTAGGGAAAACGACCTTTGTTAAATTATTTTTAGGAGGTGAGATATTAGAAGGTTACAAACCCACAATAGGTGTAGATATCGGCCGCAAAAACCTCGACATTGACCAACGTAAAATTATCTTACAAATCTGGGATCTATCAGGTCAGCAATCCTTCCAATCTATTA
This sequence comes from uncultured archaeon, assembly GCA_964485715.1. Lineage (GTDB taxonomy): Archaea > Asgardarchaeota > Heimdallarchaeia > Hodarchaeales > Hodarchaeaceae > Hodarchaeum. The sequence goes on along the minus strand of CAZALJ010000001.1, from coordinate 13,479 downwards.
GAAGGCAATTTTATAGCCGAACTGACGGAGCAATACTGGTTTTTGATGTTTCACGTCGTAAAACTTATCAGAATATTCATAAATGGGCAGAAGAAATATTGGAACAGACAGGAAAAATACCTATTGTTCTAGTTGGCAATAAAATCGACCTACGTGATCAAATCAGTGAATCTGTGACAATAGATGAGGGTCAGCTGCTTTCTGAAGTCATTTCCAACCAAACAGGAGTAACTATACCGTTTGTTGAAGCTAGTGCTATTGAACAGCAGAATAATTTAGAACCGTTTATTTTGCTTGGTAAAGCTATTCTCGAGCGATTTGAAACATAACTCAATCATTTATGAACAACCAGTTTTTGGTAACAGCTAGTAAACCAGGCTTAAACGTTCATTAAGATAAATTGGGTTCCCAACTCATTTTTCTAGGAAAAGATATTTGAATTAGCACTAGAATCATACGAATAAAGAAAAACGGACCGCGTGATGAACATTTTTCGAATTTTGGTTCTTGCTGACGTTCACGGAAACATAAATGCTGTTTCCAAAATACTATCAGTCATTCAAAAACAAAGTTTAAGAATAGATCTGATTTTAATCGCAGGAGATCTCCCTGAAACTACACCAATCCTCTTAATAATCCAATATATTATAACTCACGGAAATCTTTCTAAAAGTAAATACACACGATGGGTCTATAAGGGACGGGGAAGACCACAGTTTGTTCAAAACCAGATCAAATCTGTTAAAATGGCTCTAACCTTATTGGGTTCATTGGAAGTACCTATCGTTTATGTACCTGGAAATGTTGACTGTTATGAAGTTCAACAATTAATTAAAAATTGGTCAGCCTCAGAGGTATATTTCTTAACCGCAACAACATTAAAACTGGGATCATTACGAATTTTGGGCTGTGGTGGATCTAAATTTTCCCCAAATAGATACGCGGAACCATTATGTGATATGGAATTCGACTCAAACGATTTTTTAACTCGGCTGAAGCCATTGTACGAAATAAGTAAGAATACAAAGACTCCTACCTTTGATGTCTTAATCACGCATGAATCACCAGCGTTTCGTTATAATACAGCTAATGGGGCAATTTCAGGAGGTTCAGCTTCAATTACGAAATTAATAAATCACATAAAACCGAAATTAACGATATTTGGGCATTATCATGAATTTGCTATGATAAAAAAGGGTAATAACACAGTTTATATAAATCCGGGACCGCTGACCTGTTATCATTTCGCATTAATTAACATTGAAGAGAACAGAGTTAAAGTAAGTCTTAAGAAAATGAATCCTCTAAGAACCGACTTCAAGAATATTATTTACGGCTACCGCTTGTTTTCAACTAATTTTAACCAAGATTTTAGGTTTGAATAAGGTATGGCAATTCAGCAAAACGTTTTTCAGGATTTCTTAGAGGGGATCATAGAGGATATTTTTCTTCTTATTTCTGATCCGATTAAATTTCTAGATACGTTTTTTATCTCTGCTCCAGGATATAATCTCTATAACACCATTATTTATACTACATTGGGTATTCTCGCCATTTATCTAATTGCACATATAATAATTCGCATTAATAAGAAAGGAAACGAAAGATGGGGAGAAGAACACTTCATACCAATTCAAATGGATACTGAATTCTTTATTGCAATCTTACCTTACATATTCATTGGTTCAACTCTACGTGCACTGCAGGATATCGCTGATCAAAATAAAATTATCTCCCCGTATGAGATCTTTGGACTTAGACTTTTTGTGACTCCTTACGTTTACGTCATTACTATTCTATTAACTTTAACAATTGGAATCACCTCAATTTTTGTTTCACAAGAATACCTCAAAGATACACAGCGATTTTCAAATTGGAGAACCACTTTTCTAACCATTGGAATCATAATTGAGATCATACTATTCCTTCCAATTGTGTTTTTATTGACAGAACCTTATTATATCGGTGGGGGTGCAATTATTTTAATTTTATCAGGCATTTTTGGAATACTGTTCAATTTTACAGCGGCTCGCCTTTCGCAATGGTATAATCCTGAAGCTGTAATTCAAAGGGAAGAGAAATTAGCAATGATAACACAAATGTTCGATGCTTTCAATACTGTCATCGCTATAGAATTCTTCAATTATCAGGAGAAACATTATTTACCTTCTATATTGTTTAATACTCCATTAGGTGCCTGGCCTTTCTTAGTTTTAAAATTTATTGTCGTATTGTTGTTTATTTGGGCTGTTCGTGGTTTAGAGAATAAAAAATTAGAAAAATGGCTACTTTGGGTTGTTTTCCTACTTGGACTTGCAACAGGCACAAGAGATTTTCTTCGGCTAGTAACCAAAACTTAAATCATCTCTTTGTGTAAAGAACTAAAACTATTTGGGATAAATGTAAAAACATTGTAATGGATTGTAGGAGATAATTAGACTCGTACGGTGGTTTCTAGACGAATTCCCCGTTTATCGATGGTTACTGGAACTGAAATTGGCAAAAGGGTGCTTTTCCAAGATTTTTGAACTGCAAAATTGATCGCAATCTTCCCCCCGCCAACACGACCAAAAGAGATGTCAAATACAAAATCAGCCAAATGTGAAGCTAGTACTTCAACTGCGGGATCATGCAAATTTTTCACCATCAATATGAAGTGGATACCTGATCCTCGTTCTCTGACGACGTGTTTTAGCGCTTCAATAGCGATACTCACACTTTCTATGGAATTGCTTCGAATTAATGACGATATTGAATGAATACATGTACAAACCTTGTCGTACTGGACTATTTCTGGAATAAATAATCTAGTAAAGTACCGTAGAGAATCTTGTGCATACTCATTTCCTAAATCTATTCCAGGGATAGATTGTAACCCAATAACAGCTCCTTCAGCTGCTATTCTAGCTGTAAAAGCATCCATAAACTTCCATTTTTCACCAGCTACTATTAATGGTTGAAGTTGGAAATCATAAATCGCCATTTCTTCCACAATTTCTCTTGGCCGTCCATCATAAGCTAAGTAAACGACTTTTTCGGTCGCCTTAGTTTTCAACATTTGAAATAGCACTTGCTGGGTGAATAATTCAAATTTCGTCCCTGGTTCACCGAGTACCAGAATGACGCTCTTGTTCGGAATTCCAGGATTATCTTCCCCTCCAAGAAATAAGTCTACTGACCGAACACCTGTCCGAATTACCTGATTAGATTCCAAATTCTGATCCACCTATACTATTTATTACATAACCATTTATAGGGTATTAAAATTTTCTACTATTATTCATTTTATTGAAAAGATCTTCAGGGTTAATGTAAATATTTAAGAGCTCAATTGAATCGAACTATTGTGTTTTTTACCAACTTATTTATCATGATGAAATTTATTAGTAAAACCTAAGAAGCTACATATGAGCGATTAAGTATGCATGATGTTGACCCCCTAGCCCTTCCCTTTGAATTTAAAGGATTTGGGCCTAAAAAGAAAACTGCAGCGCTACTTCTTCACTCATTCACCGCGAGCCCAAGTGAAGTTCGGCCTTTAGGAGTATTCTTGAGAAATCGTGGATATTCTGGAATTGCTCCATTATTACCTGGACATGGGAGTGTTTCAGATGATTTAAGACTAACTACTTGGTTAGATTGGTATTCAAATGCTAGAGAAGGACTCTTTTATTTAACACAAAATTATTCAATAGTCATTGTAATTGGGGTCGCCTTGGGATCAGTACTCGCAACTATGCTGGCAGCTTCGCCAGAAAGAGAACAAATTAGCGGACTGATTCTCATATCACCCAGCCAACACTCCCCCTCAACATTGGTTAAAACAGTACTACCTTTTCTCAAATATATTAAAAAAGATTTCTCCACAATATCAGCGTGGGAAGAAGAGGGTGAGAATGCTTTAAGAAAGGATACAGAGCAGTTTTTCTATTCAAAAAGACCAACAGAGGCCTTAATCGAACTTTACAGAGTCATTGGGTTCACAAACAAACGTTTATCTCTCATTACACGACCAACATTAATTATTCACAACAAGAGCGATAGTCTTTCTCCTGATTTCATCATTGAAAATTTGGTGAATTGTCCTATCAAGGAACGATGGACTCACGAGAAAGGAGCTCGTTGGTTCTTTTACTCGGAAGAAGCTCAGGCTGCATTTGAAAAAATTGATGATTTTATTGAAACTAACTGTATTAAGGATCCAAGTTCATAAAGGGGACTAAAGAATAATCTGGAAGAATAAGGACTGAATTTTTAATATGGTAAGAGGAGAGGACTGAACTACACGTCAAAAAGATTTTATCTAAATTTTTTAGGTAAGATTCGGTATAGCATGCTCATGATTGGGACACCTAAGTGGAATAGTAAAGTTAAAGGAATGTACGGAAAGAAACGAGGTATTCGTGTGCCCCACACCTTTCCAGGGTTAAATATCCCGCAGGGATCGATTTCCTTTTTCAGTTCTTTCATTTGGTGTAATTGTTCTTTAAAAATTAAGCCCGAATAAGAACTAAGCCAAAGACCACTGCTATAAGGTCTACCTTTCCAACGACGAGCAATCTGGATAATGTCAAAAGTCCTAAACCAATGAAAAGCATAACCAAATGAACCAATTAAAGGTATGGCCTTACGTCTCATATCGGCTGGAAACCATACAAATAAAATGCAAAGATCATCTGAAGTAGAAACAATTTCTATTGCATATGACCTCTGGTCAAAGCGTTTAGATAATACCCCAATTACCTTATCCAAGTTAATTGTGGGTATAAGTACCTCCGCAACTATTAGCGACGGGCCCCTACGTTTCAACCTAATTGTATGGAAACGTTCATTCCAAAATTTTTCTCCCAGATCGCTTGATAGTTCAGAGAACTGATACTCACGTGTAATTTTATCAAATTCTTTTTTATTCCAATCTTCCTCCTGAAAACTCATGGAAATAACTCCACCAGCGTAATCTTGAGACTCCCAAGATGATTGTTGGTGAGTAGGTTTCTTCCAAAGCAAATTTTGATAGTCATCATAACGTAAAAAAAAGGGAAGAAGATCTTGATATCTTGAGATTGCTGTTAATAATTGATCTTGGAGAGGGGATGAAACAGCTACATGAATCATCTTGGATGATTTCTTTATCTTTAGGGTAATTTTCCAAAGAATGCCTAAGCTTCCACAACTACCAACAAAAGTTTCAGGGTTATTAAGCTGGAATTCCTTTCCTTCTGTTCCAAGAATTGTCACATTGACAATACTTTGGTTAGTACTACCAAATTTTGCAGACCCTACACCGTATCCACCTTGAGTAACCCACCCACCAATCGTTGACGACGGTGCAGACGAAGGATAAGATCGCAAAGCCAAACCCTTGGATTCCAGAGATCTACGAAGATGTTCCCAAGTAACCCCACATTCAACTTCAACAACGTTTTCTTTCTCATTTACAACAATAACTTTTTCAAAATACGTTAAGTTGACAATAATACCGTTTTTGATAGGCAGTGTTCCTCCGTATCCTGAAGTTCCAGCTCCACGTGGAATAAGGGGGATATGATAATGTTCACAAAGGCTAATAATTGATCGTAGTTCTACAATATTTTTTGGTTGGACCACTGCTAAGCAATTAAAATTGAATACAAAACGTGCGATTATCGGAACATCACCAATATCTCTACTATAAAGTAATCTCTCATATTTCTTAATGAAAATCTGCATTCCTGCTTCCTGGAGAGATTTAAGTCTGGTTTGAATCTGCTTTCGTTGTTGTCTTAACGCGAAGAAGTAAGCAAGCAAGACACAAAATCCTAGTATTATTATCAATAAACCTATTGTAGAATACTCTTGATCTACGTGTAATTCTGGCAATAAGAACAAGGGGACGAGGAAATATACTGATATTGACGCTACCCATAACACAAACCACATGAAAAGTGTGTCATAAGTGCGCAATTGAGCTTCGCTCCTTTTCGAATGCCTTAGAAAGAGGCTTTTAAAAACATTTGATAACCACTTTAATTGATCAGTTCAAGTAATGAATTACAATAATTTCTCATTAAGAAAAATAACTATCTGGAAAAAGTGATACAGTGAAAAACTTGAAAAAATACATTATGTTTGATTTTGATGGAACCATTGTAGATTCTATGCCTTTTTTAGAGAATAATGCGGTCCATCTTCTGACAAATTATTATGGATTTTCCGCCAAGGAAGCTCAACAACGTTATCGTGAAACATCTGGCCTGCCATTTATTCAGCAAATAGAAATTATTACACCTGAAAAAGATAATAGTCGAATAGTAGATAAGTTCGAGAAAATGAAGCTTGAACGAATCTTTGATCAACAACTATTTGCTGATTCATTCAAGGTACTTCAAGAATTGAAACAACGGGGATATATGTTGGGAATATCAAGTGGTTCCATTGAATCAACAATTACAAAATATCTTCAAAAACAGGGATTAGATATAGCTGATGATGTCCTTGGATGGCGACCAGGATTTGAGAAAGGTAAGGATCATTTTGACTTTGTTAAATCGAAATATAAATTGTCTAGCTCGAATATTGTGTTCATTGGGGATTCATTAAACGATGCTAGACGAGCAAAAAATAATAATATTTATTTCATAGGAAGAAAAGGAATGTTTCAAAAAGAGGATTTTCAGCAAATTATTCCAGAAATAATAGTAATTTCATCATTGACCGAAGTTTTAAACTCATTTCCAAATTTGGACTGCGAATAAAATGAATCTCAACTCAAAATATTTGATTGGGCTCAGTATGTTAATTATTATTAGTATAGGTTCCTTTTTTTCAATCATCTTGTTAAATATCTCACCAGAAGTTGGAGAGGGATCTCGATTGCTATTTATGGGAATTGCTACTACGATTATTGGAATGACTTTTATTGCCCTTCTGTTTTCCCCCGAACGAATAAAAGGGTACCAAGCGGAATATGAGGCTTCCCCCGATTTGACAGAATTCAAAGTAGTCAAAACTTATCCTGAAAAGGTACCTGAACGCCCAAAAATTCCAGAAGTCGCTTTTTGCAGCGCTTGTGGGAAACAGATCTACAAACCATTTTATTGTACTAGATGCGGACAGATTCTATGTGGAATGCATTATCTCCCCGGGAGCCACACGTGTAAGGAGGAAAGGTGATTGGATCAAAAACCTGATTGGGAAAAAGAACTCACCAAGAAAAATATTCTTGACAGACTCCATCTATCCGTTCAAGAATTGTCAGAATTAGGAATCGGGTGGTTAATCATTAGTTTCGTTATTCTCTACATAACAGGAGCTCTTGGTACAGCTATTCGGGAAGGAAGGATTCCAAATGAACTGCTGATCAATCTATTTGTCATAGGCATAAGCTTTTTTGCCCATGAGTTGTCTCACAAGTTTATTGCAATCAAATATGGCGCAAGAGCTTATTATCGACTCAGCAAAGAAGCCCTTTTTTTCATGTTAATCAGCGTAATAATCGGTTTTCCGATTTTAGCAACAGGTGCAGTTTTTTGGTGGGGAGAGGCTACTGCTTCTCAAGGTATTCGTGGAAGAGTTTCAGCTTCAGGACCTATAACTAATTTTATACTTGCAGGATTATTCCTTTCCCTACAGGGAATAGGACTGTTTCTTGAAATCCCAAAGATTATCTATATTGGTTTAGTGGGTGTTTGGTTCAATGTATTCATAGGAGTGTTTAATCTCATTCCCATAGGGGTCTTAGATGGGGCCAAAGTACTTGCATGGGATCCAACAATTTGGATATCATTAGTTGGTAGTTTATTAGTCGTTGGTTTTTTTGGTGGTGGTTTCATTCCCTTTCTTGGGTGAATTTTTAATCAATAGGTGGGAAAGCAATTCAAAAAAGTATTCTAGATTTTTGACTGAAAAAATATTTCAATTATTCGATTATTGAAGACCAAGGATAGCGATCACTGATCTCTTGAAGTAAACGATCAACTTTCCGTTCTTCAAAGGTGTCACTATAGCATAAACACAAAACTAAACCACCACGAGTCCTTTTAAACCGTTGATACATCGTTTTTACAGTGTTAACAACATCATAAACGATTAGTAAATTTGCTTGTGGGATGTCAATGTCTCTTTCGCCCACAGCGGTCATCACCAGCACAGCTTTCTTGTCTACCTCCTTAAAACTATTAAGAATAACTATTTTATTTCTAACTCGTCCTGTCACTTGAAAGGTGGTTACACCTAATTTTTGAATTTCCTCCTCGAGCTTTTGAGCTGTGTCAAGAAATGAACACAAAATAACTGATTTTGAACGATGGGGTTGTTTATTAATAAGAGTAAGTACGGTGTCAATCTTAGCATTGCGCTCAGGTAAAGCGTAAATGAGATCCTTGGTTATACCAAATTTCTTAAGTCGAAAAAGAAATTTTCTAAATTTTTTGTGTTGCATTGCAGTGCAGTATTTTCTTACTAATAATAATCCTTGATACTTCTGACTGTGACCAGATTCAGACTCTAACATTCCAGAAACTAGAGCTAATTGAGAAGAAGGAATAGCTTCCAACAAAGTTGGATGTTTATCACGGGTTTCTTCAATAATATCTTTACGTAGTTCTTTAATGCCTTGATCTATTAACTCTAAAATTGTTCGTAAGTCTGGGCTAGGATCAACCAGAAATCGCTGAATATAGGTATTTTGTATATAATCCTTAATATCGGTTTGTGCTAAGAGGGAGTCCATCCGAATGATACGTAGTTCTGGAATACGACTATCAAGAGTAACAAGATCGTGTTGAATTTCAATCATATCTTTTCTTTGGTTATAGAAAATGTGACTATCACGAATAGTACCAGTCATCCCAACAATCCAGGCGCCAGATTGCACAAAATATGGAATGAGTGTGTTATAGGGAAAAATTAATAACCGAGAGTCACCATGACGCCGAACTATTTTATCTATTTCATTAATGATGATAACATTAAATATTGGTTTTGTTGTCAGTTTATTAAAGGCATTCAAGAATGTCTGAGGAGTAGCGGCCACTATTCTAGCGTCTTTGAGAATTTTTTTTCGTAACATTCCAGGAGTCTGGCTCGAAAAAGCCTGGAATTCTGAATCATGAAAACCACCATACTCCTTCTTAAAATAATGAATTGTTTCAGAATAACTAAGTGTTGAATGTAAGAGAAGAAGAACTCTCTGTTCGGAAAGAATATCTCTAATTAGTAGAAATGTAAGAACACGCTTACCCAATCCCGTGTCTACCTCTGCAATGGTGTGATAACCTCGTACGAAGTTATCTTTTAGTTTCTCCAGTATTATTTGCTGATATTGCCTTTGTTGAATTATGCTTTTTATAGATTTATCGTTTGTCAAGTCAAAATAATAGAGTTTCAAAGTTATTATAAACTTACAAGCTCGAGTGAACTACCCCGTTATTAATGACAGGGCTTCGATTCCTGATTCAACGATCAAACTTGCACGAACATACGGAATGGTATTGAAAGAAAATAACATTGACGCAGTTTCGGTAGAGGTTTCGATCTCCACAGGCGTAAATTCGGGCCGTCCCGACCCTAAGGGAGAAGCATAACAATCATCGAACAAAGAGAACAATCCCTCAGCCACGACATTTTTCGCAGCGTTTACATCGCGGTCTAAAAACAATCCACACGCAGGACAGACATAAGTGCGATCACTTCGAGCCAGCTTTTGCTGATGGGAACAAGCACAGCACAATTGAGTTGAAGGGTAGAAACGATCCACTTCGCTGGGTAGAAAAACACGTTCTTTAAGGGCTGATAAGATACCTCCCAGAGACGTATCCAGTAGTTGCTTCCCATAAATACGTTGCCATATTTTCAGATTCTCTTGTTGGAAACAAACGATTTGATATTCCTTTTTGAGATAAGACACGATTTTATTGCGAATGTCTGCTTTGATGTTGGTTAGGTGAGCAAATTGTTTCTCGATTTTACGTAGAGCTTTGTGCCAGTTGTGGCTCCCTTTTCGTTTCCGACTGAATTTTTTATAAAGATGTCTTAACTTCCGTTTTTCTTTCTCAGGGAGTTCATAAGCTACAAGAATACCGTTAGAAAAAGCTAGCTGCGTTTTGATCCCACAGTCAATCCCAATGGCTTTAAAAGGGGGAAGCACTGGCGACTTAGGCTCAAACACCGTAACCTTCAGAAAATAATCGCCATGTTTTTTTATGAATACAGCATTCGCAAACTCCACATTTCTAGGAATTTGAGTGAAACCCTTGAGTTTTAACATTGGTTTAAACCGTTGAAGCTTCACATATGACCCATTCTGTTCTAAACGGTAAGTGTTCCCGTATTGTTTCAAGGGTATAGCTCGAAACGATCGTATGAACTTTAATTGTCCGACTTTCTCACCATTCTTCTTTTTCGTAGCCAAACTCTTAAGAGAGGCGTGAATTCGGGCAACAATCCCCTGTTTCATTTGACTCGAAAGATGTTTAAGGGAGCGGGTCTCGAAATAATCCCCGACTTTAACAGTGACCTTTTTAACGCGATCATCTACCGTGAACACATCAGGGTGGGCTAAGATGTGGTTATAAAACCATTTTCCTTCTAAAAAGAGCTGCTGGAGCTGTTCGATGATTAAAGCACTCAGTGATCGTTTTAATACCTTTAATTCGTAGACGTGACACGTTTGATGCTTCCGTTTGGCACGGGTAGCTGCTAAACTTTGTCTAATCACGTCTCCTTTCGATAGCATCTCTATTCACTAAGTGTCTACCACAACCGTGGGATTCTTCCTTTTTAAAAGTGAGGATCCCGGTATCAAAATTTTTCGTTCCCCTATTAACGTTAATTGCACAACAATCTATTCTAAATTTGTTACAAGCCATTCCTTCTCATGAGACCGCTTTATTGGGATGATACTTAAACCATTTATCTCCCACCAAAATAAGGAGCCTTCTGGTTCACGTAGGTAAAACTATTTGATATCATTTTAAAAAATGAAATTCTTGTAAGAAAATATGCGTTTTTAGTGTTGATTGACACAGAATTGGATTAAAGCAAGGGATAATTATGTCAGAAGACTTATATGAACAACTAGGGCTCATACCTTCAGAAGTCCAAGTTTACAGCATTGTAGTTTCCAAATTAGTACGAACAATAGAGGAAATTGAAATATTAGCCACTGATCTAGCTCCTGAAGCCATTCAAGAAGCATTAAATGAATTAGAGAAGAAAAAATTTTTACGGGTGATTCCAGGGAAGGTGCCTCAGTATATCGCATTAGCTCCAGCAATCGCTGTGACCAGTGAAATTGACAAAAAAATAGAGAAAGAATTGAAACAAATTCAAGAAGAAATCAAGACTCGGTGGGAAGAAGGACAAAATGAATTGGGAAATTTGGTTACTGATTTTCAAAAGGGGTCAGAATTATTCTCTAATTCCGAAAAAGAATTTCGTACTCATGTTCAGGCTTATATGGAACAATTAAAAATTAAAAGTACCGAAATTCGACAAAAGATCCAAGATCAAATCTCAATTCAAAACCAAGAAAATGCTAAACAACTTGAAGATTTAATCACGAGATTTTCAACGAACTTAGATACAGAAGTCCAAAAAAGCATTACAACACTCGAGACAAGTCTGCAAAATATCAAAGAAGCACAAGTGGGAGATAGAAATCAATTTCGTGAAAAATTATCCAAAATTTACTTAGAAAGAATTGATAGTTTTAACGATCTATTTTCCCAAATGAAAGAATCAGTCCAAACGCTTCAACAACAAGTTTCCAATGCGCAAGAGGCTCTTAAAGCCTCTCTTAAATCTGTTAACGAGCAAACAAGCCGAAATATTAAACAAAACAAACTTACGAGTCAGGATGACCTTGACTCAATTGGAGAAGAAGTAACAAGGAAAGTCACTGATAAATTAACCATTTTTAACCAACAAATCGAAGCAGTGCAAATAAATCTCATTAATTCAGGAGAAGAGTCATTAAAATCCATACAAGAGATTGTTCAAGGATTCAGCGAACGAACTTCCCAAAGTTCTTTTTCTATAATAGATATTGCAAATAAGACTATTGAAAATCTCTGGAATAACCTTCAGGAAATGTTACAGTCGTTTACACAAACAATTAATAGTTTAGATGAGGCTAAAGAAAAATTAAGCTCAAAAAATACAATTGAAACTTCAACTGAAGCTTTAACTATCGCTAAAGATAGCTTGGTCAAAGGACTTGAGGATCTTGACAGGATTCAAACGGATGGACTGATACGCATAAAGACTGATATGACCACCCAACTATTATCTTACGAAGAGAAAATGCGGAATGGTAATTCACAGTTATTTGAGAAGTTGGAGGGTTCTGTCCGAGTAGACTTTAATGCAATAATTAATAAGTTACATGAAATAACAACAGAAATTTCCACCCTTTTGAAAGATAATGGGACTGTTTTAGCTCAAGAAAATACAGAGACAATTCAAAAGGTAATACAGAATCTAGATAATCAGATTCAACCGTTACTCAAAAATTTATCTAATTCTTTTTCAGAAATGATAGAGAAAGTGAATGATTCGGAGGGAACGTTCCTAGAGGACTCAGAGTTAAATTTAGTGGATATATCAACAAGTATAGATGAATTAAACCTGAATTTGAAAGAGATTCAATCCAACAGACGTGAAAAACTCTCTGAATCTTTACAATATCTACGAAATGTAACGAATGAAGAATTGTCTTCTTTTGGAGTCTCAGCAAGTATGATGCTTGGCCAAATGCAATCAACGCTTGTTGAGAATGTAGCTGCAAGAACAGAAGAAATTTCTCAGAACTTTAATGCAATTAACCAAGTTTCCAAGAGTTTGGAACAAATTTCATCGGAAACAAAGACCCAAATTTCAAAGATTCTCGACCAACTCAAGAATAGTATTATAGCTGGTAATCAGACACTTTCTGAAGCATTTGATCAGGATATTGCTAATCTCGCTATTGATGTTGCAGAAGTAAGCGAAGTAGCTGGAAAAGAGCAGGAAGATCAAATAAATCAGTCAAACGAACGATTAAATGTCTTAAGTGACAATTTAGAAAAAGCAACACTAGAACTTAGTCGCAATATTCCAACTCAACTAGAGGAATACCAAGCACGTCATACTGATGATTTTAATAATTTTGATAGGACAGTAAAAGCGGAATTGAATAAGATTAGAGCCCACTTAACTGAGATCAATTCAGAAGTCACTGAAAGATTAGCCAAAAGAGTTAGTTTAGGGAAAGGAGGATTCCAAGATATAGAGAAGATTGTTACCACTGCAATGAAAGAATTCGAGATTACGCAAAAGCGTACAGAAACATTGATTGATGATCAGATTAAAAATTTCAAGATTTCAAGTGAATCCTTTGCAGAGATTATTAATACTAGTTTAAACACTCAAAATTTAGAAATTCAGCGTTTAATGGATACTATTAGAGATGATTTAACAAATTCTGTCAATTCATCATATGATATGGCACTAAAGAATATT